>NZ_FJVE01000005.1:15000-315000 GCF_900078195.1 Clostridium sp. Marseille-P299
TATTAGTTCCTCCTAAAATAATTTCTTTTGCGCACTCTTCAAATAACGTTCAAACTACTTATTACTAACATGTATTAATCATACACTATTTAATTTTCAAAAGCCATATCCCATTTTAACAAATAAATTTTTCACGATTTGTGTAATTTGTATACTCTTTGTACAAAGAAGTATTTTTACTCAGAAATTCACTGTTTTCAAGTATTTTTACTGTTTATATTCTATAAACCCCTCCCCCATTACTTCTCGGACATCACTTACTATAACAAAAGCTTTCTCATCTTTTTCGTTTACTATATCAATAAGCTTAACCATTTCCTTCTTTGAAACAACACAAAAAAGCATCTTTTTCTCACTATTAGAATACATTCCAGTTGCATTAAGTCCCGTTACCCCACGGTCCATAACTTCTAGAATTTCTTGTGCTATTTCAAGATAGTTGTCTGATATAATGTATGCCACTTTTGCAAATTTAAGACCTTCTAATAATCCATCTGATATTTTAGAAGTAATGTAAATGGCTATAATAGCATACAATGCTTTGTTAATACCAAATACAAACACACCTAATGTTACAACACACGCATCCACAACTAAGAGGATTGTTGGAACAGATATATGCTTTTTCTTTTCATGAATCAGCATACTTAATAGATCCGTGCCACCAGTTGTAGTCATCGTTGCTAAAACTAATCCCAATCCTGTTCCTGTAACAACTCCACCAAATACTGCTGCCAAAAATATATCATCTGAAAATATCTCTATGCTCGGAAGTAAAGCAATAAATGTTGTTAAGCTTAACGCCGCAAACAATGTTTTGCCTAATTTCTTTTTCCCCAATATAAAATAAGCGGATATAAAAAGAGGTAAATTACACGCCAAGTCTGTTACCCAAAGTGGGATTCCACCCTCAAATTTTAAACCTGATATATATTTTACAACAATAGCAAGACCACTTACACCACCTGTTACCATTCCCATAGGATCGTATACGCATTTGATTGATACAGCAACCAAAAATGTTCCAATCACTATATAAATCAAATCTCTAGACTTCAACTTCTTTAACAAAAGTTCCATAATACCTCCAAAATTCATAAACCTATAATATCACTAACTTTTCTTTATCATGCTGTATCTACCAATCGATGTTTATAATCCCATGACACAGTATGGTAAATCATAAATCCTTTATAAAATTAAACTACATACATTTAAATAGTTTATACAAATCTTTCTAAATTAATTATAATTTGTAATTAAACGACGAATCTTTAAAATGCAACCGATTATGAAATATTACAAAACTCTAAAATACTTCTCTTTATCTCCTCTAACTCAGGAACAAAGGATTCATTCTTTTGCTCCCCTTGAATTATTTCAAAAGATAAATCAGAAGTAGATAGTGTTTCATAAGTTTCTAGATAATTAAATCGACGCTCTAACGAAAAGCTTGACTCTTGCATTTCATTAATTTTTAAAAGCGTTTCTTTAGTATTCTTTTTCGTTACAATATTATTTATAGAAGAGGTCCATTCTTCTTTTAATACTTCTATTCCATTCTTATTTGTTTCAAATAGTTTTTTATAATTCTCCGTATTCATTACCAAATAGTAATCCATATGTACACCAAATGCCTCTTCTACAATATCCATACCATATGTATAAGCATCCTCATTTCCAAAATATTGATATAACATGGAAAGTTTCATCATTTGTGGTACGGAGACATAAGTCTCTTTCAATTTTTGAAACAGCGTATTCGATAATGTTATTTTCGTTGTTGTTGGTATGGTTAGAAATTTTAACTTATTTGTTTTACAGTTTAATAACTCTACTAACATATATTCAATTTGATTATTTTCTTCATTTAATATAAAATATAATGTTTTTGTATTTAGTTTTAAACTTACTTCTTCTGGTGTTATCTCTACCGGTTCTTTGCTTATTTCGTTTTTCTTATTTACCATATAATCAATAACTGATTCGGGTAGCTGATAATGATTATTAATCAATTGGTACCCTGTTATTGCTAGGCAAATGGGTACTAATATTATAATAGAAGTAGCAATCACCGTTTTTATTATTCCTTTTCTTATGCTCACACTCTTTTACCTTCCTTGAATAAAATCTCTTCACCTTACTATAAAATCATATATTTCACATGAATTACAAACTCCAAGTTTTAAATATGCTATAATATGTAGTATAGCATAAGTACATAATAAAGTTAACAATTAAAAAGGTGCTAGATTCATAATATGAAATGAAATCAGAATGGAGAAAAACATGAAATCAAGAGTTGCATTAGTCACTGGTTCTACAAGAGGAATCGGAAGAGCCATAGCCATAAAACTTGCAAAAGAAGGTTACTCTATCGTTCTTAATGGAGTAAAAAATCGTGAGCTTTTATTACAACTTGAAAATGAAATAAAGTCCTATGGATGCGATTGTCTCTCCTTTCTAGGAGACATCGGTTCCTACGAAGTCGCACATGAACTTTTCCAACAAATTGAACAACGTTTTGGGTCTGTAGACATACTTATCAACAATGCTGGTATTTCTTATGTAGGTTTATTCACAGATATGACGAAACAAGACTGGGATAAGTTAATAAATACGAATTTAGACTCTATTTTTAACTGCTGCCATTTTGCAGTACCAGCCATGGTCTCTAAAAAATACGGAAAAATTATTAATATATCATCTGTTTGGGGTTGTGTTGGTGCTTCATGTGAAGTAGCTTACTCCGCTTCTAAGGGAGCCGTAAACTCATTTACGAAAGCACTTGCAAAGGAGCTTGCACCTAGTAATATTCAAGTAAATGCAATTGCATGTGGGGCGATCGATACCGATATGAATCGTTGTTTTACAGACGATGAGCTTAGAATGCTTGAAGATGAAATTCCAAGTGGAAGAATGGGGAAAGCTGAAGAAGTTGCTGAACTAGTATATGATTTATGTAAAGGACATACTTATTTGACAGGACAAGTCATTAAATTTGATGGTGCGTGGATATAGCATTTAGACTGGCATTCTACTATTTATGATAAATAAACAATTTACCAAAAGAGGTTGCTGTAAAATCAAATTTACCTAAGTATCCTTTGATTTTACAACAACCTCTTTTTTTATTTTTAAATCTTATAAGACACTATTTAAAAAGTGATGTTTCACTTATTTTAATTGAATAGGTCCCTAAACTATCCATACGATCTTTATATATTTTTATATAGTAGGTTCCTTTAGGTAGGGCCTTACCTATACCAAAATGAGTACCCCTCAGTTCTTTCGCTCCACCATATATTTCTCCATTGGAATTACATAATTCAAACTTTAATGCTCCTTCTGTCTTTGTAATCACTTTAATATCCAGTTCTTTGTATTTTGATATTGTAAATTGAAACCAATCCACATCCTCTAGAGAATCCGATACCGTACAAAATCCTTTTACTCCAATTCCTCCAACTGCAATTGGCATTGCGTTTTCCTTACTTGAACCTGCTATATCAATCATTCTAGTAGAAGTATACGTAATATCATAAGCTCCACAACTAGTATTTAATTGAATATAATAAGTTCCCTCACTCAGAATGAGTTTTTTCGATACACTACCATAAACTCCATTTACATGATTCGTATAATGTAATGTTTCTACCCCCAAGGTTTCTTTATTACTATCTAAAATCTGTAACTTAACAGAATTCATTTTAGTATTGTTTTGTGGAGTAATTGTAACACTCATAGTTCCTGAACTTTTCATTGTTATTTGATATAATTTTATCCCTGAAGAATCATCTTGATATCCATTATAGTTTTTCCGTGGTTCTATCGTTATAATATTATTAGCCTCAAGATTATTATTAGATTTCGTCTTTATTTCTGAATTATTGGTAATCAATTGTTTATTGGCATCCATTCTTTTAATACTATTTTCAGCACCTTTTACTGATATAGTTCCAGCAAGTACCATTGCGATTAATAACAATCCACTTACTACTTTACCTATAACTTTTAGTCTCATTGACATCCATATACTCCTTTCCATATATTTGTTTTAATTGTAATTTTTTGTGTTTCATATATATTTTACTACATCCCTTAAATCTTTTCCATGTTTTTACTATTTTAATGTAATCTTAATATATTTAAGAGCTCATATTACTACATATAAAATTATATGGCCCATTCCTTTATTTCCTATAAAATAAAAAAGATATCGTAAAATTTAATTTACGACATCTTATTAAACTATTCTTCATTAATACCCATAGCTTCTTTTATTTTTGATTTTGCCTCTTCCATAGTTATATCAAATATAACTGAACACTCAGCACTAACTAATTTACCTGCTTTTTGAAGATTTTTATCATCGCTCATATTCAGTCTCTTACCAGTTTTATTTCTGCGATTACGTTCCATTGTAATCCCCTTAATCACTTGTAAGCATTTTTTAAATTCACAGGATTTTATAGCTTCCCTAAATTCTTTATCTCTTAGTTTATCATTTGTACTATATAACTCTTCCATTTTTGGCACCTCTGATAAATAGCTTTCTGCCTCCTCTTTGGTTATAACTGACCTCATGAAAACTTTATCATTATTTATCTTCACATATATCGTGCCGCCATTATCGCATATCGGCTGCAATGTATAATACCTTTCATCAGTGGTAACAAAATCAGGTACACCAATATCTGTGATTTTACATACGCCTCCATTTTCATAAACTATTACATCATTGATTTGATACATTTTAATACCTACTTTCTGTGCTATGCCAATAGAAATCGCTAGTCCAACAACACAAATTGTTATTAAAAAAGCCTGTTATACTTATATTATAGCACAATTTTCGAAAAAATTCCATACATTCTGAATTAATCATTTGTAGTAGTTAAATTTCCCCATATTTTGGCTTTATTAAGTTGTTATTCTCAAATTTTATTTTTATATTCATCTAAAGAGAGCCTTTTTATTTATATTAAAGAAGGTTACATATGAATAACAAAATCAGCATATAAAAACCGATTATATTTATTGACAAAAACTCCTTACTCTAAGACAATATTTGTATATTATCCAGTTATTTTTGCATCAATAAATCCTTCTCCAATTGTGATGCATTATTTACTGAGAACAATAGAAAGGTATACAATGGGGTGTTGTATATGATTGTTAGAAAAATAAAACCAGAAGAATTAAAACGTACGAATGAGCTATTTGCAATTGCTTTTGAATTTGAAATGGATAACACAAAAACAGCTGACGAAATTTACGAAAAAAGTTTTAACAATTCCAAATCTAGAGATGATGTATATTGTCTTGAACGTTGGGCTGCCTTTGAAGATGATAACATGACAATGATGAGCAATTTTATAGCAACTCCTTTCTCAATACAGTTTGATGGCCACCATTGCAAAATGGTTGGCATCGGTGGGGTTGCTACCTTACCTCAATACCGTAGAACTGGAGGTATCAGAGCCTGTTTTGAAGCAGCGCTACCTTCCATGTATGAAAGTAGTGTTGATTTTTCATATCTCTATCCTTTTTCAACTGCCTACTATAGAAAATTTGGTTATGAAATATGCTGTGAGCGCTTACGATATCGAATTCGCTTAAGTTCTATTCCATTCGCTCAGCTAGATGGCTCTTGTTATCTGCTTGAACAAGGACATACGATGAAAAATGATATTCAAGACATATACGAGACGTGGCAAAATAAATACAATATGATGGTTATAAACGAAGCTTATGAATATGAATGGGTAAATCAAGTTAATCCTGCGAAAGATCAGACATTTACATATCTATATAAGGCAAGAAATGGTGTTCCAAAAGGATTTATGACTTTTGTTAAGGAGCGACAAGGCTTTGAACAGCATTTAAAATGTACCCGATTCTTTTTTAAAGATGCAGAAGGTTTCCAAGGACTAATGAATCTTGCCTACACTTATTCAAGCGACCATCTCTACATAACTTTTGAAATCCCAACGGATTGTGATATTACATTATTTCTGCCTGAATGGTCGATGGGTGCTGGTTCCTGTGAAATAGTACATTGTGGTATGGTTCGAGTTGTCAATGTAATGCAGGTATTAAAAAAGGCACGTTACATAGGAAACGGTAGTATAATTATTGAAATCAGTGACACTATCATACCACAAAACAATAATCGCTTTTACGTTAGTTTTGTTGACGGAAAAGCAATTACAGTTTGTACTACTGAGGAACAAGCAGATATTTCACTTAGCATATCACAATTTTCACGCTTTATTGCTGGTGCCTGCGATACAAAGGCAATCACTTTTCTAGATTCTATTAACACCAATACTGACTATAGTACATTAGCAAGCGTATTTTATAAAAAACCACTATTAATTACGCAGTATTTTTAACTCATAAACATGAAGCACTTTATGGCTCTACGTTCATAAATCTTAAGAATCAGAATAAATAAAACCCCCTGTTATATATCACGATAATGTGAACAATAACAGAGGGTTTTTTAACTTGCTAAATAGAACTTTTTAAAAACTATTTTTTATCATTTAAGTATTTTTGTAACTGAGTATTAGCTTCTCCTACTACCTTATCCATACCATTATCTTTTAATTTTTGTATGAATTTTGGTAATGCATCGCTAGGATCAACAGTACCTGTATTTAGTGCAAGAGCATATTCTGCTGCAACGTTTGCTAAAGCACCAAGTTCTGTTTCAACACTAGTTGAATTAAATGCCCATCCAAGGATTGGAATAGAACCAGCAGCACCATAATATGCCTTAAAGTCTTCCCAGAAATTTAGTCCCTGACCTTCTTGTGGAGGTAATTGTGTAACGTTACCCATACCATTTGTCCATGGCATATAATCATCACGTTTTTCAGTAAATACAACTTCTCCATTTACCATATTATAATGAACACCCTCAACACCATAGTTAAGTAATGTCATAAGATATGGATCTGTGTTTAAGAGATTAAGGAACATCATAGCACGCTCAGGATTTTTTGATGCTGTAGAAATAGCCATCATAGCTCCTTGAGAGGATGTTGTATCAACATAAGCTGGTGTTGCTGGAACCATTTCTACATGTATTCCACGCTCTTTACTTGCTTGAAGTTCATAACCAAGAGCATAACTTTGTGTTCCGATTAAATAAGAACCTGTAAGCTGTTTGTTTGCACGTGTATCATTTGCTTGATTTGCATTACCCATTGCAGGATCAATGTATCCAGCTAAATAGTATTCACGAGTCTTCTCAACAAATTTCTTATATTCAGGAGTTTCAAATTTACTTAAAATTTGATTTCCATAAGGACCTTCTGCTGCAGTATCTGTTGGATTAATGTAATAAGATAGAAGATTATTTGTACCAGAATCACCAGTTACAATAATAGAGTTATTTACCATTCTTTCAAGAACAGCACCTTCTACTAATAATGGATAGAAGTCAGCGCCTTCTCCTGCCTTAACTGTAGCAAGAATGTCACCAAATCCATAGTAATCTGTATTCTTAATATCATCTAATGTATAACCATACTTCTCTAATAATGTAACATTAATATCCCAGCAGTTTTGAGTAGCAATATCTTTATAACCAGGTACTGCATATACACCCACACCATCAGCGCCATCTACTTTCGCACCGTCAGTTAAAACTTTTGGTATAAGATTCCATAAGTCGCTTGCATACTTTTCAATCAAGTTATTCGCAGGATCGTCTAATTTAACCCATGCACCTTTTCTAGCAAATGCATTATATTCATCTGCACTCCAAGAGCATGTAAAATAGATGTCAACATCATCGCCACCGTTGATTGCAAGAACTGCGTTTGTATCAAAGTCACCCCATGTTCCCCAGATTGGTTCTAGAGTAACATTAAGCTTCTCTTTTAAATACTCATTAGCTTTTTCTAATACTGCTGTATCATCAGTTACGTTACTTCCATGAAGATACCATTTAAGAGTTACTGGTTTGGATATATCGATTTCTGTATCATTTGTATCTGGTGCTTTTGTTGGATCGTCCTTTGCTGCTGTTGTTGGTGTTGTCTCAGTTTGAGTCTTTGGGGAATCAACCTTTTCTGTTGGCTTTTTAGCACAACCGGATAATACCGTTGCTAACAACATAATGGAAAGGATAATTGATAGTACCTTTTTCATAAATAACTCCTCCTAAATTATTTTTTTATGTAAGCGGTAGCTTTGCTAACCGTTCTTACCCCTTTACAGAACCAATTGTCAAGCCTGAAATAATGTAACGTTGGAAAAATGGATAAGCACATGCAATTGGTACAACAATCAGTACTACTAAAGCCATACGCAAACTATCCGATGGTAAATTGGCTCGAATATTTGCTGCTTCTACTCCTAGAATATTCGCATTCTTTACTAAAAACTCAACATTATTTTGCATCTGCATTAATAAATATTGAAGAGGATAATACTTTGCATCACGCACATATAACATTGCAATAAACCATTCATTCCAATATGCCAATGCATTTAGTAATCCAACCGTTGCGATACCTGGTTTTGCTATCGGAATTATAATTCTAAATAATGTGTTATACTCTCCACTGCCATCAATGGCTGCTGCTTCAATCAAAGAATCTGGAACTGAGCTTTGAAAAAAGGTTCTCATAATGATAATATTGAATGGACTTACTAACATAGGAACAATTAAAGCTGCATAATTATCACTTAATCCTAGTAAAGTCTTACAAACTACATATGTTGGAGCGAGTCCACCACCAAACATCATAGTAAAAAAACTAAAAAATGAAAAAAACCTACGATACTTAAAATCTTGACGGAATAAAGCGTAAGAATACAATATACACATTAAAACACTTAAAATTGTACCTAAGATTGTTATAAAAAAACTATTAAAATAGGACCTCCATAACTGATCACCTAAGTCAATTACATATTTATATGCATCCAGCGCCCATTCCTTCGGCCAAAATGAATAACCTATTTCACGTATACTGTCCATTGATGTAAAAGAAATTATAACAACAAATATAAAAGGAACAATGCACAATAAGCAGAACAAACCCAAAATAATATATATGATAATCTCTGCGGGTACACTAACCGTATTGAGACGCGATTTTCTTTTACTCTTAAAGCTAGTATTAATATTTTTACTTTTATTCATATATATTACCCTCCCTAAAACAGACTACTCTCTTCATCAACCTTACGAACAATTGTATTCGCTATCATAATACAAATAAATCCAACAATATTTTGTAAAAGTCCAGCTGCTGTACTCATTCCGTAATTATTCGTTGCTGTAAGAACACGATATACATATGTATCAATTACCTGTGTTGCAGGTAGCAATATACCTGAATTCATTGGTACATTCCAGAACAATCCAAAGTCAGCGTTAATTATCCTACCAACATTCATAATAAACAGTACTATAATCATTGGCTTTAAATGTGGTAGCGTTACATAACGAATTTGTTGCCATTTACTTGCACCATCAATGCTTGCTGCCTCGTATTGACTGTGATCAATACCAGTAATACCAGCTAAATAAAGGATGGTTGAATACCCAACATTTTTCCATAAGTTTGCTATGGTTAAAATGTAAGGCCATGGCCGGTAATCATTATACCAATCCGTAACTTTCATACCCCACTTCTGCTGAAGATGAACTAACAACCCACTTGTTGGATCAAGAAAAGCCATAACAAAATAACTTGCTACTACCCAGCTTAAGAAATATGGGAAAAACATTAATGTTTGATAAGACTTAGCTACAAACTTATTCGTAATTTCATTAAGCATAATGGCAAATGATACTGAAATAACTAAGCCCAATACAATCCAAAGAGCATTGTATCCAATGGTATTACGAATGATCTTCCATGAATCCGAGGTTTTAAATAAAAATTCAAAGTTTTTTAACCCCACCCACTGGCTATGCTTGATATTATTTAATAAAGTTGGTGCTTTTGTATAAAATTTATAATCTTTGAATGCTATTACAATACCAACCATCGGTAAATACCGAAGCAGTATCAGCCAAATAGCTCCAGGTGCAACCATACTTAATAATAGAAGCGTCTTCTTTTTACTATATGATTTTTTTCTCTTAGTTGCTGTCTTAGTTGTTGTTTTAGACATTATATATACCCCTCCCCTAATTTTGTAAAATCATAGTATGCAATTTGCTAAAAAATAAAGAAAATTCTTATTGCTTTTGTGTATATTTTACATAGAATACCTTAAAAAGTCACGTCACTTGGTTGTGCTTTTTTGGATATATTTGTCATCCTGTTTTTATGAGGTATAATTTAAGAAAAGTAGCGCTACCTAAAGATGCCACGGAAGCATTTTGCACATGAATTAAGGTTATAGGCCAGTATAGAACTTATATGATTCATATATTAGTAAGCAACATCAACTCTCTCGAAATAAAAAGCTGACATGAAATCGTAAATCACTTAAATCGATTTACAATTTCATGTCAGCTTATATTAGCTTTAATTTCTATTTAAACCTATTCATTTTACTATAGTTAAAAACTTATTAAAAATAGTATTCATTCTTTTTCTATAACAAGTGTTTTCTTCTCTGATTGACATGTTAGAATCCTTTCGATTTTAACCAAGCCATAGCCTCTTCTTCATTACTAAAAATTTGTTGTGGAAACTTAATAAAGATTGCCTTATTAATCTGCATTTTTACATATGTACTATCAACGATAGCCGCGGCATACTGTAGATTATTTAAGGCTAGCCATTCGGTATGTTTTATCATAATGTCGTCAAGATCGGACATTTCATATTTTCTTAAATCTGATACTAATGCCCATGGTTGATTTCCAATCGCAGGCCCTATTAAATTCACAAACTGCTTATGGTACTCCTCATAATCTTCCCTTCTCCAATGCCCTATTGATTCCTCAAAGACAATTCTTTTATCTTCATCGTAATTTATGGTGTAGATACCCTTTAGACTTCTTAGCAGCATAGCAGTTTCCTCCTAATCAATATTTCTGTGAATCAATAGAGACCTTTATAAATCTTTATGAAATAAATTCTTGCCCATTTATGAGTTTCTTCGATCAGCTTGCTGTATAATCCAGCATTTGTATATTATAATTCTACGAAAATGATCTTCAGAAAGCATTTATCTAAAGAATATATCTCCTAAAAATATATGCTAAATAATAATATAGATTTTCAAAATATATGATATATTATCATATTTGGTAATAGAAAGAAATGATTGTTTAGAAATATTTCTACTTTGTAATGTTAATTATTTAATAATATAGTCTATAGAATATATTTTTTAGTTTTTTCAAACATTGTGTCTCCCCCTCTATTTAAGGTCTTTTAGACACAAAAAACCCCCAAAACACAAGGTTTTGAGGGTAATATAAATCGATATAAGATTCTCTGAATGAGAAATATTATCTCTTGGAGAACTGTGGAGCACGACGAGCTGCTTTTAAGCCGTACTTCTTTCTTTCCTTCATTCTTGGATCTCTTGTTAAGAATCCTGCTTTCTTTAAAGCTGGACGGTAATCTGCATCAGCCTGTAATAAAGCTCTGGAGATACCATGTCTGATTGCACCAGCTTGACCAGTGAAACCACCACCATGTACATTTACAAGAACGTCAAATTTATCTGCTGTTTCTGTAAGTGCAAGTGGTTGACGAACGATAAGCTTTAAAGTTTCAAGTCCGAAATAGTTGTCCATATCTCTTTTATTTATAGTAATTTTACCTGTACCTGGTACTAAGTAAACTCTAGCAATACTGCTTTTTCTTCTACCAGTTCCGTAATATTTTGCTTTAGCCAATGTTATTTCCTCCTTTCAGTCCGAATTAATATTTGATTTCTAATACTTCTGGTTTTTGAGCTGCATTGTTGTGCTCTGGACCAGCGTATACGTGTAATTTGTTCAACATTGATCTTCCTAAAGGTCCCTTTGGAAGCATTCCTTTTACTGCAAGAGTAATAACATCTTCAGGCTTTTTAGCCATCATTTCTTTTAATGTTGTTTCTCTCATTCCACCTGGATAATCAGAGTGGCTGTAATAGATCTTTTGATCCATTTTCTTACCTGTAACTTTGATTTTGTCTGCGTTAACTACGATTACATAATCACCAGTATCGATGTGTGGTGTGTAAATCGCTTTGTTTTTACCTCTTAAAACTTTAGCGATCTCAGAAGAAAGACGTCCTAATGTATGTCCTGTAGCATCAACTACATACCATTTTCTTTCAATAGTCGCTGGACTTGCCATAAAGCTTTTCATTGGTTTACCTCCTTAAAAAATATGCGTTTTCATTTCTATCTTAATAGCAGATGCTTAATTAGCAGATGCCATACTTGAAATGCCCTGTTTATCAGCATTCTGTGCATTTTCAGTCACTTCGTGTATTATATAGTATTAAATATCCACTGTCAAGCGTGTTTTCACAAGTTTTTGCAAATTTTTTTAAATTTTCTGAATTAACATCCAATAAAATCATTTTAAAAATGACTTTTTTATATTCTTGAAAATGAACCTATTTTTATTACTCTATTGTTACCATTCACTTAGGTTTTAAACTTCTGCTAACAAAGTTTAATGAGCAGGAAACAAAGTTCACCATAAGTTCATCTTGTCTCCTGCTCATATGCATCTACTTTATAAATACTCAATTCCAACCAGCGTTAGGCCCTTGGCTGGCGCCGTAGGACCTGCTTTTGTTCGGTCCTTAGCTTCTAATATTTCTTTTACTTGCTCTGGAGGTATAAAATTACTACCTACTTGTATCAAGGTTCCTGCAATAATACGTACCATATTATATAAAAAACCATTTCCACGGATTCGAATTGTAATTACATTTCTATCCTTTAAAATATCAACATTATAAATTTCCCTAGTTGTATCCTTAACTTGTGTATTGCTTGAGCAAAAACTGACAAAGTCATGTCTACCTATGAAATAATTAGCAGCTGTCTGCATCGCTTCCGCATCAAGGTTGCGATGTACAAAATGTGTATATAAACGCTTTGTTGGTTCCGGAAAAGTAGCATTTAATATCTTATACTCATAGGTTTTAATGCAATCGCAATATCTAGGATGAAAATCTTCCTGAACTTCACAAGAGGATTGTACCACAATATCATCCGGTAAGCTCTGATTTAAGGCATAGGATATCTTTTCGGCAGGTATCCTAGTATTTGTATCAAAGACAGCAACATTACCAAATGCGTGAACGCCTGAGTCAGTTCGGCTAGCACCTATCACCGTGATATCTTCCTTTAATAACCTTGAAAGCTCCTGATTTAGCATTCCTTCTACAGTTACTACATTAGGCTGTATTTGCCAACCGCAATAATTGGTACCATCATAGGCTACCTCTAACTTTACTCTCATTAAAACTGCTCCTTAAACTGATGTCCCATTTATCATTAAAATCGCTATAATTTCTCTATCATTAAATCAACTTATTAATTGTTATAATACCGCCGATATACGTTACAAATAATAAAAATGTAATGTAATCTCGTTTCTTATATTTTAGTGGTTTCATTTTCGTTCTTCCATTTCCACCACGATAGCATCTCGCTTCCATCGCCATTGCCAAATCGCTTGCACGACGAAATGCTGAAATAAACAACGGTACCAAAATAGGAATCATCGCTTTTGCTCTCTGAATTAATTTACCTGATTCAAAATCCGCACCTCTTGCTTGTTGTGCTTTCATAATTTTATCCGTTTCTTCTAATAAAATAGGGATAAATCGAAGTGCAATTGACATCATCATCGCCACTTCATGCACTGGTACATGGATTTTTTTTAACGGTCCTAATAAATTCTCAAGTCCATCTGTTAACTGGTTTGGTGTTGTTGTGAATGTCATTAATGAGGAACCTAAGATTAAGAAAACCAATCGTATTCCCATAAATGCAGCCGTACGAAGTCCTTCTTTCGTTACTTTGATAAATCCTAATGTAAATATTGGTTCACCAGGAGTTAAAAAAACGTTGAAGATTAGGGTAAATATTAATAGTATAACAACTGCCTTTAGCCCCTTAACAATAAACTTAAAGGGTACTTTTGATAATTTTATTACACCAAATAAAAATAGCCCTGCAAGTATATATCCTACAAATGTATCAAATAAAAACAACGAAACAATAAACACTAAAGTACCAATTAACTTAACTCTAGGATCTAGGCGATGCAAGATAGAGTCCGCCGGATAATATTGTCCAATTGTAATATCTCTTATCATGTATTTTATCCTTTCTACCTATGTTGCTTCCACCAGTGAAGTATCTCTTCTTTTGCCAAAGGAATCGTCGTAGCCTTAGTATCTACAGGGATACCGATTTCCTTTAGATGATTCATAATATAAGTTACTTGTGGCGCCGCTAACCCTATTTTTTCAAGCTCTTTATAATGGGAAAAGACATTGTTTGGCGTATTATCAAACATGATCTGTCCTTTATTCATTACAATAATGCGTTCCACGTACTTTGCCACATCTTCCATACTATGTGATACTAAAATAACGGTTATTTTCTGTTCTTTATGGATCTTTGCTACTTGATCTAATATTTCATCTCGACCCTTTGGATCAAGTCCAGCAGTAGGCTCATCTAAAATAAGCACCTCTGGTTTCATAGCTAATACACCAGCAATCGCTACCCTTCTCTTTTGCCCTCCGGAAAGTTCAAATGGAGATGCATCAATTAAATCCTCCCCGATTCCTACCATCTTTAAGGCCTCGTAAGAGCGAAGATCTACTTCTAAAGGTGTTAAACCTAGATTCTTAGGTCCAAATTGAACATCTTTAATAACTGTAGTTTCAAACAACTGATGCTCTGGATACTGAAATACTAATCCTACCTTACTTCGATGTGCTTTTAAATTATAATCTGAATCATATATATTCTTACCATTATAATAAACACCACCACTAGTAGCCTTAACAAGACCATTTAAATGTTGGATTAATGTAGACTTGCCAGACCCTGTATGCCCAATCAATCCAATGAATTGACCATCTTTAATGTCTAAATTAATATCTTTCAGAGCATGCTTTTCATAAGCTGTTCCCTCGCTATAGACATAATTTAGATTTTTCAAACTAATTGACATTATAGTTCACACCATGCCTTTCGTATCTATATCAACTTCTTCATCTCTTCGCTAAATTCTTCTACAGTTAATATTCCATCAGGAAGCGGCATTCCCTGCTTTTTAAGTTCATATGCAAGTTCTGTTACCTGTGGAACATCAAGACGGTATGATTTTAGCTTATCCACTTGTGAAAATATCTCTTTTGGTGTACCTTGCATTACAACCTTACCATCATCCATAACAATCACCTTATCTGCCTTTATAACTTCATCCATATAGTGTGTTATTAATAATACGGTTACGTGTTCTTTCTTATTCAATTCACGTATGGTGCGTATTACCTCTTTTCTGCCATTGGGATCAAGCATGGCAGTTGGTTCATCAAGAATGATACATTGTGGCCTCATTGCCATGATTCCAGCGATTGCAACACGTTGCTTTTGCCCACCAGAAAGTTTATTGGGTGAATGGGTGCGATACTCATACATCCCAACTGCTTTTAGACTCTCTTCAACTCTTTTCCAAATTTCTTCCGTTGGAACACCCATATTTTCTGGACCAAACCCTACATCTTCTTCTACTACCGTTGCTATGATTTGGTTATCTGGATTTTGAAATACCATACCGGCCGATTGCCTAATATCCCAAAGCTTATCTTCTTCCTTCGTATCCATACCATTGACAATAAGGGTACCTTCGGTAGGTAGAAGTATAGCATTAATATGCTTTGCAATCGTTGATTTACCAGAACCATTGTGTCCAAGGATAGCTACAAAGTCACCTTTTTTTACATCTAAGCTAACATTATCAATGGCACGATGAATCGACTCTACATTTCCCTCTTCATCACGCCTAATATATTCAAAAACTAATTTTTTAGCTTCTATCATATTCATTGTAACACCTACTGTTCTTTAATTTATTACACTATACTTATCTTTTCCATTGTAGTTTAAAAAGATGAGATTTGCAATGCTAATTTTATTTGGGTAATTATGCTATTTTTTATTTTCTGAAAAACAAAAAAAGTATTACAAAATGCGGAGCATCTGCAACGCACTTTGTAATACTTTCTATATAAAGATTACACTAATTCAATTAAAACTTCCATAGCAGCATCGCCTTTACGTTGGCCAATCTTTACGATTCTTGTATAACCACCGTTACGATCTGTATACTTAGGTGCGATCTCTTCAAATAATTTATCAGCAAGATCAACAGTCTTAGTATTCTTTTTCTTTCCAGCTGCTTCTGTAGGAACTTCTGTTACTGTGTAAAGGTAGGAAAGCATCTTTCTTCTTGCATGAAGTCTAGAAGGCTTATCCTTTTTGATAGTCTTTTCAACGTTATCATAAACGTTTACTTTCTTTCCATCAACAACTTCCTTTACTCTTTTTCCATCTTTATCTTTACGAGCAACTTTAGCAGTTACTGTAACTGTTTCAAAGTTATCTTTCTCTTTAACAGCTAATGCAATCATGCCTTCAGCGATTCTGCGGATTTCTTTTGCTTTCGCTTCGGTAGTTACAATTTTGCCATTGTATAAGAGATTAGTAACTTGATTTCTTAACAATGCTTTTCTCTGACTTGAAGTTCTTCCAAGTTTTCTGTAGCCTGCCATTTTATTCCCTCCTTATATGAGTAAAAACGATACGACCAACCTTTTAGTCATCGCTCATGTTTAATGATAAACCAAGCTCTTTAAGCTTAGCTAATACTTCTTCCAATGACTTACGTCCAAGGTTTCTTACCTTCATCATATCTTCAGAAGTTCTATTGCATAACTCTTCAACCGTATTAATTCCGGCTCTCTTTAAGCAGTTATAGGAACGAACTGATAATTCTAACTCATCAATGTTCATTTCCATCACTTTTTCTTTTTCATTGTCTTCTTTTTCAACCATAACTTCAGCTGTCTTTGCATTCTCAGAAAGATCAATAAAGGAATTTAAGTGCTCGCTTAATACTTTTGCAGCCAAACTAACAGCTTCATCAGGCACTAATGTACCATTTGTATATACGTCTAAGGTTAACTTATCAAAGTCGGTAATCTGACCCACACGTGTATTTTCTACTGTTAAATTAACACGCTCAACAGGTGTGTAGATAGAATCAACTGCGATTACACCAATTGGTAAATCATCATTTTTATTCTTATCTGCACTAATATATCCTCTACCCTTCGTAATCGTAAGTTCCATGTAAAGCTTACTGTTTGCTCCTCCATTTAAGGTCGCGATTACTAAATCCGGGTTTAGTATTTCAATATCAGGATCAGCCTGAATATCGCCTGCTTTTACAACGCCTTCTCCCTCAAACTCAATGTATGCAGTTTTTGGTTCATTCGTCTCGCTTGTGTTTTTGATTGCAAGGCTCTTAATATTCATGATAATTTCTGTTACGTCTTCCTTAACACCAGGAATTCCGGAAAATTCATGAACAACCCCGTCAATTTTAACTTGACTAACAGCTGCACCAGGTAAAGATGAAAGCATAATTCTTCTTAAAGAATTACCAAGTGTTGTACCGTATCCTCTTTCAAGGGGTTCAACAACAAATCTTCCATATTTCTTATCTTCTGAAATTTCAGCTATCTCAATTTTTGGTTTTTCAAAATCAAACACAGTGGACCCTCCTTTTGGGTTTTACGAAGGTATTCCAAATATAATTAAAGGTTAAAAATATAAAATCCTTACCTCTTAATTTATTATTTAGAGTACAACTCGACGATAAGCATTTCATTTACAGGAACATCAATTTGATCTCTGGTAGGAATTTCTTTTACAGTACCTGTAAGGTTTTCATGATCTGCTTCTAACCAAGCTGGAACTGTTCTTCCATTCGTTACCTCTAAAACATCTTTATATCTTTGAGCAGATTTATGTTTTTCTTTGATAGAAATAACATCACCAGCTTTTACTTGATAAGATGGAATGTTTACACATTTACCATTTACTAAAACGTGCTTATGACCAACGATTTGTCTAGCTTCTGTTCTAGTTCTACCATATCCCATACGATAGATTACGTTATCAAGTCTTAATTCTAGAAGAATTAATAAGTTTTCACCTGCTGTACCATATTTTAATTTCTGAGCTTTTTCAAAGTTATTTCTGAAAGGCTTCTCTAATACACCATAGATGAATTTAGCCTTTTGTTTTTCTCTTAACTGTAAGCCATATTCACTTACTTTTTTACCTGCTCTTGCAAAGTTTCTGTTGGATTTCTTGTCAATTCCCAAAAATGTTGGTTCAAGCCCAAGAGCTCTACATCTCTTTAATACAGGACCCATATCTCTTGCCATGTTCTATATACCTCCTATTAGACTCTTCTACGTTTTGGTGGTCTACATCCGTTATGAGGAACTGGAGTTACGTCCTTAATGCTTGTTACTTCAATACCACAAGCTTGAAGCGCACGGATTGCTGCTTCTCTACCTGAACCAGGTCCCTTAACCATAACATCAACTGATTTTAAACCATGAACTAAAGCTGCCTTTGCTGCAGTTTCAGCTGCCATTTGCGCTGCATATGGAGTTGACTTTCTAGAACCTCTGAATCCTAATCCACCAGCGCTTGCCCATGAAAGAGCGTTACCTTCAGCATCTGTTAAGGTAACAATTGTATTATTAAAAGATGACTGGATATGTGCCTGTCCACGGTCGACATTTTTCTTAACACGTTTCTTTGTCACTTTTTTAGCTGCTATCTTCTTAGCCATTACAAACCCTCCTATTGGATTTTTTATTTCTTCTTGTTAGCAACGGTACGCTTAGGACCTTTTCTTGTTCTAGCGTTTGTCTTTGTCTTCTGTCCACGAACTGGAAGACCTTTTCTATGACGAATTCCTCTGTAGCATCCAATTTCTTGTAATCTCTTAATATTAAGAGCGATATCTCTTCTTAAATCACCTTCAACAAGCATTGTTTCGTCGATAACGTCACGAATTTTTGCTACTTCTTCGTCTGTTAAGTCTCTAACACGTGTATCTGGATTAATTCCTGCTTTAGCAAGGATACGATTTGAGCTTACTCTACCGATACCATACACATAAGTAAGGCCGATTTCTACACGCTTTTCTCTTGGTAAGTCTACACCACTAATACGAGCCATGTGACTATGCACCTCCATTAATTAATATTGAGAGTACTATCCTTGTAACATAGCGATAACGCTAAGTGAAATGAATACAAGTACGCAGTAACCCCTCTGATTAGTTGTTTCAATGACATTCATACACACTTATGCATGAACAAAACGTTAGGATTGATTTTTCAAACCTATTGTTAATTATCCGTAATAACAACTCTCCCTGGAGTATCAATCTTGTCGCAAACCAAAATAGGAATACGCACAAAAAAGACGTCCAAGCGGATGTCACTACGTCAGCCGCTTTAAATTGTGTCGCAATTAGCAAATTCTTAGAATTTCTAAAGCGAAAGAACAAGGTGATAATGACACACAAGTTCTAAAACTGTTATCAGAAACAGTCCACAATATCACAACATGGCTTGTTCTAAAAAACAAGCGATTGTAACACAGAAAGCAAGAACTATTTTCTATATAAGTACATAACGTACCTTATGAAAACAATTGAAATCCTCGTTTCAATTGATATTAGCCTTGTCTTTGTTTGTGTTTAGGGTTCTCACAGATAACTCTGATGGCGCCCTTTCTCTTAATAATTTTACACTTTTCGCAAATTGGTTTAACTGAAGATCTAACCTTCATTACAATTCACTCCTTTCAAAAAAAGTCCGTCTATCATTATAGCATCACTTTGCGCAATTGGCAAGCATATTTTTTAAATTAAATAAACTTTGTATGCATAATAAGTCAGACTTCAATCCTGAATATAAAATTATTCATTTTATATCCTAGTATCAAACAACATAAGCGTGTAAAAAAGCTCTGTTGTCATATATGTTAAACATTATTCTAATCTCTCAAACTTATTATCTTGTCCTTAAAATAAGATGATTAAAAAGAATAAAGTAGTAACAACTAAAAAACTTATTTATCTCTCCAGATAATTCTTCCCTTAGTTAAATCATATGGAGATAATTCCAAGGTTACTTTATCTCCTGGTACAATCTTAATGAAGTTCATACGTAACTTACCGCTAATATGAGCTAACACTTTATGACCATTCTCTAATTCAACCTGAAACATTGCATTCGGTAATTTTTCAATTACTGTTCCTTCAATTTCAACAACGTCTGTTTTTGACATTTATATACCTCCATTATTAATGATTGCAATTAGGAAGTGATAACACTTCCGGATCACCTGTCGTAATCAATATTGTATTTTCATAATGAGCTGATAACGTTCCGTCTTCAGTAACGACAGTCCAATCATCGTCCAACCAGCAAACATCATACCCACCAATATTAACCATTGGTTCTATTGCAAGTGTCATACCTGCTTGCAATTTAATTCCTCTTCTTTTTTGTCTGAAATTAGGTATCTGCGGTTCTTCATGCAACTGTGTTCCGATTCCATGCCCAACTAAATCTCTAACGCAGGAAAATCCATGAGCTACAACATAATCCTCAATCGCAGCAGATATATCATGTAGATGATACCCTTCTTTAGCGTATTTAATACCTTCGAAGAAACTTTGTTTTGTGACTTCTATTAACTTTTTCGCCTCTTCGCTAATATTACCTACTGGAATTGTTCTCGCTGCGTCTGAATGATATCCCTTATAGATAACTCCCGCATCGATACTTACGATATCCCCCTCTGTAATAATTCGTTTCTTAGATGGTATACCATGAACAACTTCGTCGTTTACAGAAACACATACAGAAGCAGGATATCCATTATAATTCAAGAATGAAGGAATACAGTGGAAAGAACGTATTAATTCGTCTGCTTTTTTATTTATGTCCATTGTTGTGATACCAGGTAAAACAATTTCAGCTAATTGATCATGCACTTCAGCTAGTATTTTTCCTGCTTCACGCATAAGCTCAATTTCCTTGCTAGATTTTATAGTAACTGACATTTCGTCTCTCCTTAAAACTTAAAACACTTTTGTTATTTACCCTCATGGAATGGTATTGCCTTATTTATCTTCTAAAATTGCAGTAATGTCTTCAAATACTTCGGATACTTCTTTTGTACCGTCTACTTCTTTTAAAACATCAAGTTTTGCATAATAGTCGATTAATGGCTTTGTCTGATTATGATAAACATTTAAACGTTTCGCTACTGTTTCCGGCTTATCGTCGTCTCTTAGCACTAGTTCTCCGCCACACGTATCACAAACGCCATCTATTTTTGTAGGGTTAAATACAACATGATAGGTTCCACCGCAGTTTACGCACGCTCTTCTGCCTGACATACGAGCCACGATATTTTCATCTGGTACTTCAACATTAATTGCAAAATCAATTGCTTCTCCTGCCTCTTTTAAAGCATTTGTTAATGCTTCTGCTTGAGGAATTGTTCTTGGAAAACCATCTAATACATAACCATTTTCACAGTCTGCTTGACTAAAACGATCCATTATCAAGCTAAGAGTTAATTCATCAGGTACCAATAATCCTTGGTCCATATACTCTTTTGCCTTTTTCCCTAGTTCAGTATTATTCTTAATGTTTGCTCTAAAAATATCTCCAGTTGAAATATGTGGTATGCCATACTTGTTAGCGATCTTCTTAGCTTGAGTTCCTTTGCCAGCGCCTGGCGCCCCTAACATAATAATCTTCATGCTGTATACCATCCTTCCATATAATATAATCACATTCCATGTTATATTATTATTCCTATATTTAATTCTATAAAACTTTTTTATAAATTATACATTAATATCTATAACTACATTAGGGTGGAGCAAAAATTGCCCCACCCTAATTATCAATGAACCTTACAAGTGTAATGACGTGTCTTTTTACAGTACCCAATCAATTCACTAGTCATTTAAGAATCCCTTATAGTGACGAACTAACATCTGAGAATCAATTTGTTTCATTGTTTCAAGAACAACACCAACAACGATGATTAAAGATGTACCACCAAAGGAGACTCTCGCATTAAATAAGCCTCCGAAGACCAATGGGATAAGAGCCACGATAGTTAGGCCAATTGCACCAATAAAAATAATGTAATTTAATACCTTATTTAAGTACTCTGTAGTTGGTTTACCTGGACGAATACCAGGAATAAAACCACCCTGTTTCTTCATATTGTTAGCTACTTCAATTGGATTAAAAGTAATCGATGTATAGAAGTATGCAAAGAACAATATTAAGGCAATATAAACTAATACGCCGAGCGTGTATTTAAATGCACCATCTTTAAGATCAAACCATGAACTTTGGTTTAAAAAGTAAAGAACTTTCGGCCAAAAATATGCTCTCTCCGGATATACACTAAAGAAAGATGAGATTATAATCGGAAATTGCATCAATGATACAGCAAAGATTACTGGAATAACACCTGCGGTATTAACCTTTAATGGAATAAAGGAGGATTGTCCACCCACCATTTTTCTTCCCTGTACCTTTTTAGCATATTGTACTGCGATTTTTCTTTGTGCATCTTGTAAAAGAATAATTAGCACAACAGTAAGTACAATTACAGCTACTATGAGAACTGCACCAATAACACCACTAACTACACCTTTTCCATTAAATACAAATTGTGTAAATAAGTTATGAATGTCACTTGGCAATCCTGATATTATGTTTATTAACAAGATGATTGATATACCATTACCAACACCTTTTTCTGTAATTCTTTCACCTAACCACATAAGGAAGGCAGAACCAGCTGTAAAGGATGCAGTAATAACAACTACGTTAGTAAAAGTAAGTCCACCTTGTAATATTCCAGATCCACCAAAGCCAATTGTCATTGCAACTGATTCAACAATAGCAAGTCCAATTGTTAGATATCTAGAGATTTCTGCAATCTTCTTTCTACCAGTTTCTCCATCCTTTTGAAGTTCCTCTAATTTAGGAATTGCAATTGTTAACAACTGCATAATAATGGATGAAGTGATGTATGGTGATATATTAAGTGCAAAGATTGACATTTGTGAAAATGAACCACCTGTTAGCATGTCAAGGAATCCCATTCCATCACCAAAACGTTGGCTCATCCACAATGAAAAGTAATCTTGGTTCACTCCCGGTACAGGGAGTGCAGAACCAAGTCTTACAATAATTAGTGCTATAAACGTAAATAACAGTCTGTTTCTAATATCTTTAATCTTAAAGGCATTTCTGACCGTTTTAAACATTAGATCACCTCAGCATTTCCACCAAGAGCCTTAATTTTTTCGATAGCGCTTTCGCTGAAAGCTGATACCTTGACATTAAGCTTCTTAGTAAGTTCTCCGTTTCCAAGAATCTTTACACCATCTTTTGGATTATTAATGATGCCAATTTCCATTAAGCTTTCAATCGTTACGTCTGCACCATCTTCAAATTTATTTAACATGCTTACATTAACTGTAATAATTTCCTTCGTGTTTCTGTTCTTGAAACCTCTCTTAGGAAGTCTACGGTATAAAGGCATCTGACCACCTTCAAAGCCGATTCTAGGAGCTCCTGAACGAGCTTTTTGTCCCTTATGACCTTTACCAGCTGTCTTACCATTTCCTGAACCATGTCCACGTCCGCGTCTAAAGTTCTTGCTTTGCTTTGAACCATCCGCTGGTCTTAATTCTGTTAAATTCATCGTGTGCACCTCCTTACTTTATTATTAGATCTCTTCTACCTTTACTAAATGCTTAACCTGATTAACCATGCCTCTAGTAGCAGCGTTGTCAGGTAATTCCACTGTAGAATTTAACTTCTTTAATCCTAAAGCTACTACTGTAGCCTTATGCTTAGGAATAGCACCGATGGTTGATTTAGTTAAAGTTATCTTTAAATTGTTTGCCACTTTTAACACCTCCGTCTATTCTTAACCCAATAACTCTTCAACGGAAATGCCACGAAGAGCAGCTACTTCCTCTGGAGTCTTTAATTGGCTTAAACCTTCAATAGTTGCTAAAACCACGTTTTGCTTATTGTTGGAGCCAAGTGATTTTGTACGGATGTTCTTAAAGCCTGCAAGCTCTAATACGTTACGAGCAGGACCACCCGCGATAACACCAGTACCTTCTGGGCTACGCTTTAAAAGTACGGATGCGCTACCAAATTTACCAATGTAATCATGAGGTACACTACCATTTTGATCAAGAGGTAAAGTAATTAATTTCTTAATTGCATCTTCTTTTCCTTTACGGATTGCTTCAGGAATTTCAGTTGCTTTTCCTAAGCCTGCACCAACATGGCCGTTTCTATCT
Source organism: Clostridium sp. Marseille-P299 (assembly GCF_900078195.1). Lineage (NCBI taxonomy): Bacteria > Bacillati > Bacillota > Clostridia > Eubacteriales > Clostridiaceae > Clostridium > Clostridium sp. Marseille-P299. The sequence continues at coordinate 39,423 of NZ_FJVE01000005.1, forward strand.
CCAACAACGACTAAGGCTGTAAAACGAAAATTACGTCCACCTTTAACAACCTTTGTTACACGCTTGATTGATACTACTTTATCTTCTAATTCTAACTGACTAGCATCAATGATTGTACGTTTCATGTTTTTTCCTCCTTGCCTAGAATTCGAGACCAGCTTCTCTAGCTGCATCTGCTAATGCTTGAATTTTTCCCTGATATATGAATCCGCCTCTATCGAATACAACAGCTTTAATACCTTTTTCTAAAGCTTTCTTTGCGATAACAGTACCTAAGTATGCTGCTGCTGCAACATCATTGGTTTTCTCAAGTTCAGCTTTCACGTCTTTTTGAAGTGTTGAAGCTGAAACTAATGTATTACCAACAGTGTCATCGATGATCTGAGCGTACATATGATTATTACTTCTAAACACAGCTAGACGTGGTCTTTCTGGAGTACCTGAGAAACGATTACGTAATCTTGTATGCTTTTTCACACGGATTTTAGACTTTGACTCTTTACTAACCATTATTTTCTCTCCTCCTTCTACTTCTTACCAGTCTTACCAACTTTACGTCTGATCACTTCATCAGCATACTTAATTCCCTTGCCCTTATAAGGTTCAGGTCTTCTCTTATCTCTGATTTCAGCAGCGTATTGGCCAACTTTTTCTTTGTCGATACCTTTAACAGTAATCTTATTTTGTCCTTCAAGAACAGTTTCAACGCCTTCAGGATCAGTCATAACTACTGGATGAGAATATCCAAGAGTTAATGTAAGGTCCTTACCAGCTTTTGCAGCTCTGTAACCAACACCGTTGATTTCAAGAACTTTTTGATATCCAGTAGTAACACCAGTTACCATATTAGCGATTAATGTTCTAGTAAGACCATGTAAAGATTTCATTCTCTTTAATTCGTTTGGTCTTGTAACAATAATTTCTGCGCCTTCTAATTTAATTTCCATCTCAGCAGGTAACACTCTTTCAAGTGTACCTAAAGGACCTTTTACAGTCACTTTATTATTTTCTGCAATATCAACAGTTACTCCTGCTGGTACCGCGATTGGCATTCTTCCTATACGTGACATGCCCGTACCTCCTATATTAAGTTTGACAGTCTAAACTGTCCCCGTAGGAAAGAGTATCTTAAAAAAGACTTCTTCCCCGTGAATCAGAACATCTATAAAAATATAGTGAATTATCTTAATATACTACATATTAACATGAATCCATCTAAATGTAAACATTTTACATTACCAGATAAATGCTAATACTTCTCCACCAACGTTTTGTTGTCTTGCTTCTTTATCAGTAAGAACACCCTTGTTAGTAGAAATAATAGCTATACCTAAACCACCAAGAACCTTAGGAAGTTCATCTCTGTTCGCAAATACACGAAGTCCTGGTTTAGAAATTCTCTTAAGTCCTGTAATTACCTTAACGTTTTTATCCTTACCATACTTAAGTGTGATATGGATTGTCTTGAAGCTTCCAACTTCTTCTATTTCAAAGCCTTTAATATAACCTTCTTTTAAGAGGATTTCTGCGATTGCAATTTTCATCTTAGAAGCAGGTACATCTACTGTATCATGTTTAGCAGTGTTTGCGTTACGGATTCTTGTAAGCATATCTGCGATTGGATCGCTCATTGTCATTTAAATTTGCCTCCTTTCTTAAACCTACCAGCTTGCTTTTTTAACACCTGGTATTTGTCCCTTATATGCTAACTCACGGAAGCAAATTCTGCAGATTCCGTATTTTCTTAAGTAAGCATGAGGACGTCCACAGATTCTACAACGATTATATTCTCTTGTTGAGAATTTCTGTGTACGTTGTTGTTTCACTTTCATTGACGTTTTAGCCATGGAATTCCCTCCTTAACTATTTGCTAAATGGCATACCGAATAATGTCAATAATTCACGAGCTTCTTCATCTGTCTTGGCAGTTGTTACGAAAATAACATCCATACCACGAACCTTATCAACCTTATCGTATTCGATTTCTGGGAAGATTAATTGCTCTTTAATACCAAGAGCATAGTTACCTCTACCGTCAAATGCATTAGGGTTTACACCTCTAAAGTCACGTACACGTGGAAGAGATAAGTTAATAAGACGATCTGCGAATTCATACATTTTCTCGCCTCTTAAAGTTACTTTACATCCAATAGCTACGCCTTCTCTAAGTTTAAAGTTAGCAATTGACTTTCTTGCTTTAGTAATTACAGGTTTTTGTCCTGCAATAATTTGCATATCTCTAACAGCAGATTCAAGTGCTTTCGCATTATCTTTTGCTTCACCAACACCCATGTTGATGACTATTTTATCAAGCTTAGGTATCTGCATATCGTTCGTATAACCGAATTTCTTCTTCATACCAGCCATGATTTCGTTCATATAAATTTCTTTTAATCTAGTCAACTGAAATGACCTCCTCTCTTAGAATTAGTCAATGATATCTCCGGTTGTTTTAGCAACACGAACTTTTTTAGGACCTTTTTTGCCATCAACTGTTGTAAAACCGATTCTTGTAGTTTTACCTTTGTGTAAATACATAACGTTAGATGCATCAATAGGAGCTTCCTGATGGATAATACCACCCTTTGGATTGCTTTGAGATGCCTTGCTGTGCTTTGTTACTGTGTTAACACCTTCTACTAAAACTTTTCCATCGGAAACGGAAATTACTTTTCCTTCTTTTCCTTTATCTTTACCAGCGATTACCTTAACGGTATCACCCTTCTTGATTTTTGTAGTTGCCATGTCACGACACCTCCTTATAATACTTCTGGTGCTAGTGAAACGATTTTCATGAATTGCTTTTCTCTCAATTCTCTAGCTACTGGTCCAAAGATACGAGTTCCTTTTGGATTCTTATCATCTTTAATAATTACGGCAGCATTTTCGTCAAATCTGATATAAGAACCGTCCTTACGACGAGCTCCCTTTACAGAACGTACGACTACAGCCTTAACAACATCGCCCTTCTTTACAACTCCGCCTGGTGTTGCATCTTTAACAGAAGCTACGATGATATCGCCTATATTAGCATATCTTCTTGTGGAGCCACCCAATACTCTAATGCAAAGTAATTCTTTAGCACCGGTATTGTCAGCAACCTTAAGTCTGGTTTCTGTTTGTACCATTTCAGATACTCCTTTCTCATTTTCCGAACCTATTTTGTCATCTCGTTGAGATCACAAATAAATTATGACGCAAAACAATTAAAGTTATTTTCGATCGAATTATTTTGCTTTTTCAATGATTTCAACAAGTCTCCATCTTTTATCTTTAGATAATGGTCTTGTTTCCATAACTTTTACTCTATCGCCAATTTTGCATTCGTTGTTTTCATCGTGAGCCTTTAATTTGTAAGTTCTCTTTACGATTTTGTTATAAAGAGGATGCTTTACGTTATCAACTACTGCTACAACGATAGTCTTATCCATCTTATCACTTACGACCTTACCGGTACGAACTTTTCTTAGATTTCTTTCCACAGCAATACTCCTTTCCTAAACCGAAGTCTATTTCCTAATGAGTCTACTACACAGCCGACTCTATAATCTTTATGATTAGTTAGCTGCCTTTGCTTTCTCAGAGATCACGGTCTGAATTCTAGCAATGTTTTTTCTAACGTCTTTAATTCTGCTTGTGTTATCTAATTGATTTGTTGCGTTTTGGAATCTTAAGTTGAAGAGTTCCTTTTTAGCAGCTACTAAAGCTTCATTTAACTCTGCAGGGGATTTTGCCTTTAAATCTTCTACATATTTATTAGTTTTCACTGCCCGCACCTCCTTCTAAGTCTGCGCGAGAAACTATCTTGCACTTTACTGGTAACTTGTGAGTAGCAAGACGAAGAGCTTCTCTAGCTGTTTCTTCAGGAACGCCAGCGATTTCAAACATAACGCGTCCTGGTTTAACTACTGCTACCCAATATTCTAAAGAACCTTTACCGGAACCCATACGAGTTTCAGCTGGTTTAGTTGTTACTGGTTTATCAGGGAATATTTTAATCCAAACCTTACCACCACGTTTGATATAACGTGTCATAGCAATACGTGCTGCTTCGATCTGGTTAGATTTAATCCATGCTGGTTCAACAGCTACAATACCATATTCGCCGTTAGAGATTGTATTACCTCTCATAGCTTTACCTGTCATAGTGCCACGGAATTGCTTACGACGCTTTACTCTTTTTGGCATTAACATTATTTATCGCTCCCTTCCTTTTTTTCTCCTTTTGTTGGAAGTACTTCACCATGGTAAACCCAAACTTTAACGCCTAATTTACCATAAGTTGTGTCTGCTTCTGCGAATCCATAATCAATATCTGCACGAAGTGTCTGTAGTGGAATAGTTCCGTCGCTATAGAACTCTGTACGAGCCATATCAGCACCACCAAGACGTCCGGATACTGCAGTTTTAATACCCTTAGCACCAGTCTTCATTGTTCTAGACATTGTTGATTTCATTGCTCTTCTAAAAGAAATACGATTTTCAAGCTGAGTTGCAATGTTTTCAGCTACTAACTGAGCATTTGCATCTGGCTTTTTGATTTCTTTGATTTCAATGTTAAGTTTTTTATCTGTAAACTTAGTAAGTTCTACTTTTAATTTTTCGATTTCTGAACCAGCTTTACCAATTACAACGCCTGGTTTAGCTGTGAAGATGATAACCTTTAATTTATCAGATGCACGCTCAATTTCGATCTTAGCAACACCTGAACTGTATAACTTTTTCTTCAAGTATGTTCTGATATTGTAGTCTTCAACTAAGTTATCTGCAAAATCAGCTTCCGCATACCATCTTGAGTCCCAGTCATTGATAACTCCGACTCTTAAGCCATGAGGATTAACTTTTTGTCCCATGATTGCCCTCCTTATCTTTCATTAAGCACGATTGTGATATGGCTAGTTCTCTTTAAGATTCTATAAGCTCTACCCTGTGCTCTAGGTTTGATTCTCTTCATTGTTGGTGCGCTTCCTGCATAACATTCTTGAATGTAAAGTTTTGATACATCCATTCCGTTATTGTTTTCAGCATTTGCAATTGCTGATTTTAATAATTTCTCTATTAAAGTTGAAGCATATCTTGGGTTATAAGCTAAAATACCAAGTGCTGTCTGTACATCCTTGCCTCTGATTGCATCAAGAACGAAACATGCTTTTTGAACAGATACTCTAGCGTAAGATAATTTTGCACTAGGTCTTGTATCTTTATTTGCGTTTCTTTCTCTCTTTATCTGGGATCTATGTCCTTTCGCCATGGATGAAACCTCCTTTCGAATTTCACGGTGTTTCGTACTCTATATATCAAATCTAATATAAAGACTTTAAGTCATCTTATACTTTCGTTTTATGATTACTCATAAGACTAATCATAAAGGAAAGTTATTTAAATTGCTTCGTAAGATAATTTTAGCAAGTGCTAAAATTATCTTCTTGCCTTCTTCTCATCTTTTCCATGTCCACGGAATGTTCTTGTTGCAACAAACTCACCAAGTTTGTGTCCAACCATATCCTCAGTAACATATACAGGAACATGTCTTCTTCCATCATGAACAGCGAATGTATGACCAACAAACTGTGGGAAAATTGTAGAACGACGTGACCATGTCTTAATTACTGTCTTATCGCCTGCATTATTCATAGCATCTACTTTTTTAAGTAAATGATCATCAGCGAATGGTCCCTTCTTTAATGAACGTGCCATATAGGTTCAACCTCCTTTTTACTTCGTTAATGTCTTACCGTCTCTTCTTCTGATAATTAACTTATTGGACTGTTTCTTCTTCTTACGAGTCTTAAGTCCAAGTGCTGGTTTGCCCCAAGGTGTAGATGGTCCTGGACGACCGATACCAGTTCTACCTTCACCACCACCATGTGGATGGTCATTAGGGTTCATTACAGAACCACGAACTGTAGGTCTAATACCCATATGACGTTTACGTCCTGCTTTACCAACTGTAATTAATTCGTGATCAGCGTTACCAACCTGGCCAAGTGTTGCACGGCAGATAATTGGTACCATTCTCATTTCACCAGATGGTAATCTAAGTGTAGCATATTTGCCTTCCTTAGCCATTAACTGAGCGGAGTTACCAGCGGAACGAACTAACTGTCCACCCTTACCTGGATATAACTCAATGTTATGAATCTGAGAACCTACTGGGATGTTTGCAAGTGGTAAACAGTTTCCTACTTTAATTTCAGCTGTTTCACCATTCATTACTGTATCACCAACAGTTAATCCTACTGGTGCTAAAATATATGCTTTCTCGCCATCAGCATATGTGATTAAAGCGATGTTTGCTGTTCTATTTGGATCGTATTCAATTGTCTTAACAACAGCTGGAATACCGTCCTTCTTTCTCTTAAAGTCGATGATTCTGTATTTTCTTCTAGAACCACCACCATGATGTCTTACTGTAATCTTTCCTTGATTGTTACGACCAGCGTTTTTCTTTAAAGAAACAACTAAAGATTTTTCAGGTGTTGAACAAGTGATTTCTGAAAAATCGGAGCCAGTCATATGTCTTCTGGAAGGTGTATATGGGTTGTACTTTTTAATTCCCATGTCACTATCTCCTTTCGTCGCTCACGCAATACTTCTACTAATGTGTAAAACAGATTTCTGCATTTGCAAGTATCTTGCTCTCACAGCATTTCTGCCTTAGTTTCAGATCATGTAAGAAGACTTACATTCTCTGTTTTTCTGCGTTTACTCTCTAACTATTTCTTATAGTCCAGAGAAAATTTCAATTTCTGCACTGTCAGCTGTTAACTGAACAATAGCTTTTTTCATTTTTGCTGTTTTACCAACGGTATTTCCACGTCTACGGTTCTTTCCGTCCAAGTTCATTGTGTTTACGCTTGCTACCTTAGTGCCGGCAAACATCTTTTCAACAGCTTCTTTTACCTGAGATTTTGTAGCTTCTGGATGAACTGAAAAAGTATATTTCTTTTCGCTCATGGAGTTCATACTCTTCTCAGTAACGATTGGCTTAAGTATAACATCATAATATTTTAAATTTGCCATTATGCGTACACCTCCTCGATCTGTGCCACTGCATCCTTGGTAATTACTAAGGTATCATACTTAACAATGTCATATACATTGATAGCGTTTGATGTTGCTGTTCTTACCGTAGGAATGTTTCTTGCAGAAAGAATAACGTTGTCATCTTTCTTATCAAGAACTAATAACGCTTTGTTAACTTTTAAGTTTTCAAGAACTGCTGCCATTTTCTTAGTCTTGATTTCATCAAAATTAATGGAATCTAAAACAACGATCTTGTCAGCTGCTACTCTTGAAGTTAAAGCAGACTTAATTGCAAGTGCTTTTTCTTTCTTATTCATCTTGAATGAATAATCTCTTGGCTTTGGAGCAAATACAACGCCGCCGCCTTTCCATTGAGGAGCTCTTGTTGAACCTTGTCTAGCATGACCAGTTCCTTTTTGTCTCCATGGCTTTCTTCCACCACCGCTTACTTCGGCACGTGTCTTAGCGCTTTGTGTTCCTTGACGCTTATTTGCAAGCTGGCTCACAACAGCCATATGCATTAAATGTTCATTTACTTCTACGCCAAAGATTGCATCATTAAGTTCTAATGAACCAACTTCTTTGCCTTCTATATTATAAACTTTTACATTTGCCATTCTAGTGTTCCTCCTTTCCTAAAGCTTTTAGTTTGCGCTTTTTACTGTTTCTTTTAACATTATCATAGCTTTCTTTGGTCCTGGAACAGCACCTTTAACTAAGATAATATTATTGTCAACATCAACTTTAACTACTTCAAGGTTCTGTACTGTTACTTTCACATTACCCATTTGACCTGGCATGTGTTTACCTTTGAATACACGGCCTGGAGTTGTAGCAGCACCGTTAGAACCAGCATGTCTATGGTACTTAGAACCATGTCCCATAGGTCCTCTAGAAAGACCATGTCTCTTAATAGCACCTTGGAAACCTTTACCCTTAGAAGTACCAGTTGCATCAATCTTATCTCCAGCGGAGAAGATATCAACTTTGATTTCCTGACCTACTGTGTAGTCTGTTGCATTCTCAAACTTAAACTCTTTAAGAAATCTCTTATTTGCAACACCTGCTTTTGCAAAGTGTCCCTTTCTTGGTTTGTTAACGAGCACTTCTCTAATGTCGCCAAAACCAACCTGTACTGCATTGTATCCGTCGTTTTCTACAGTTTTAACCTGAGTAACTGCACATGGACCAGCTTGCAATACTGTAACTGGAATTAATTTTCCATCTTCATTGAAGATCTGAGTCATTCCAACTTTTGTAGCTAATATTGCCTTTTTCATAACTTTTACCTCCTGTTTAATCTACAGCGGATTATGCTGTTTTGCATAATCATCCTAGATGGTCTTATACCGGAAGCTTGGTCTTAAGACAAGATGTAATTTTACTTGCCAATTTAAGAACTTGGGTGTCCTTTGACACTAAGTATTCATTAAAATACTTTCCTAATATATAAACCCTAAGGATTATTATCTAATTCATTTATGATGTTCCAATAAGGAGCATCCCCTGACATCATCATTATTTAAAATGATTATTCAAAGCAAAATCTTATTTTGCTTTCATTTTGATGTCAATGTAAACACCTGCTGGCATTTCTAATCTTGATAATGCATCAACAGTTTTCTGTGTTGGAGCAATGATGTCGATTAATCTCTTATGTGTTCTTTGCTCAAACTGTTCTCTAGAATCTTTGTACTTGTGTACCGCTCTAAGAATAGTAACAACCTCTTTCTTAGTAGGTAGTGGAACTGGTCCGCTCACCTTAGATCCTGTTTTCTTTACAGTTTCAATAATTTTACCTGCGGATGCATCGATTAAATGATGATCATACGCTTTGAGAGTAATTCTCATAACTTGACTTGCCATAAAAAAAAGTCGCCTCCTTTTCGCACTTCATATCAGTACGACAAGCGGTGACTGTACACTCACCCGTGTGTTTCATACTTGTCGGAAGACTTAGAAAGACGCAAGGGTCTAACTCGCAACTAAATGCTTCATCCCGAAAAAGCTTTTGTTTCGACACGGTTTATCTGCTCATAGCAGAATTATATATTTGTACAGTGACTTGTCGCCAGTTTCATAACTTGACATTCGCTCCACGGAAAAACCTATATGCAAGAATACGATTCATCGAATTCTTATATAGCAACCTCACGTTTCTACGCTATCAACGTCACAACGATACTTATTATATACTAGTTATTCACCTTTTTCAAGTAGTTTTTTTATTTTTTTTGTAAAAAATATTCAACTAGATAATTTGTACACTTTTTCTGCTTGCCATAATTGTTTTTATAGCATAAAGCTCATTAAAATTACATAAAATAGCAGATTACAACTGTCTTATAAACAACAACTATCTTTTATGTAGTATTTATATAACTGCTTCAGTTACTTCATGACAATATGGATATGTAAAAACATCTACAAACCCATACAGTCTATCATAAAAATATCAAATCGCCCCATCCACTAACTCTGTTTCTTCCTATTATAATGACACTTATATTTTACGCGATTTTATCTTTACATAGAATTATTTGAGCAGTAAATAAACATTATGCTATTAGCATTGGTAATTCTAATAGAAATTATTCATTTTGTAATTTTAATTCTTTTTGTACCGTTTTATACTTTCAAAAGGCAGAAAAGAAAAGATATCCAGAGGGGCATTAGGACTCACCTACAAAAGTATTTGAACTACTCCAAATATACAATATTTAAATTTACTTATTTTTGACAATATGGTATAATTTAACTGTAATTTACTTAATATAACAGCTAATTTTAGAGGAGGTACTAGTTATGTATTGTAGAAAATGTTCCAATTCAATACCTGATTCATCAGTAAGTTGCCCGATATGTGGCACCAAAGTATCTACAAGTAATTCTTTTACGGAAAATTCCTTATCTAAGGGAGGTAGGAATTCTGCAGATACTAAATTAAGCAAAATAATTGCAATTTTATTCGCTGTTATCTCATCATTAACAATGTTACTATTTATCTTACTTCCACAAGGTGCGATTAATCGAATTGATAACCAAAAGTCCTATGACATGTTCAATTTGTTTAAGTCTACTACCTTGGACTACAACCTTTATAAGACATCAGGAGATTATGACAATCTAGTTAATTCAATTAACGATGGAACACTTTCAGAAAATACAAAAAGTACAGATGAAAATTATGCCTTTTACAAGAATTATACGTTTCACCAAAAGCTAATGAGCTACACTACAACAAAATCACCTGCTTATTTTGAAAAATTTATAGCTGCTTCGGTGATAATTTTATTAATCATTGGTATCTACACAATTTATAAAGTATCAAAAGAATTCGAGAAATCTTTTGCAGCTCAGAATGTAAGTGCTTACACTAATATTATCATCGCTATTTTACTTCTTATGGTATCTTACGTTATCAAATGGGATTATTACCTTATTAAAGACACTATAATACCTGCTAATTATATTGCTTTAAGCCCAGTAGTTGTATTTTATTTAATACTTGGTATTGTACAAAAAGTAGTTATCACTCTTCAAATGCACAAACATGGCATTGTATTATCCTCTCATATCGGTGAACTAACAGCAGAGTAAATTTTATTTTAAATATAGAATAAGAAAAAAGTACCCATTGGTTTAACATAGAACATCCATCTATGCTTAACTAATTGGGTACTTTCTTTCTATTAATATTTAACCTTAATTTAAATAAATAACAATCTTAGCTTATGAAACTCGATTCGATATTCTAATCAATTGATTCCCATCGTCCTGATGCCCCACAAGGTAGCGCAAGCTTTGTTACTGTAACTGGTAAGCCAATTTCATCTGCTGTAACTAGACCACCAAACTTTTCTTTTACTTCAATACTAAGTAAATAAGATAATACCGCTGGTTGTAAACCGGTAGTATATGAATTTATTAAATAAAATAATGGTTTGTCCGTTAATACCTCAGTACATAACTTAACAAAAGAATGAATGCTCTCTTCAATCTTCCATATCTCACCTTTTGGTCCTCTACCATAGGAAGGTGGATCCATTATAATAGCATCATAACGATTCCCTCTTCTAATCTCACGTTCAACAAATTTTACACAATCGTCTACTATATAACGGATTGGTGCATCTCCAAGTCCTGAAGATATTGCATTCTCTTTTGCCCAGGTTACCATACCTTTTGATGCATCAACATGAGTAACTGCTGCTCCTGCCTTTGCTGCTGCAATTGTAGCTCCTCCTGTATAAGCAAATAAGTTCAATACTTTTATTTGACGATTTGGTTCTTTTTTTAATGCCTCTTTTATTTTATCACTAAACCAGTCCCAATTAACCGCCTGCTCTGGAAATAACCCTGTATGTTTAAAACTAAATGGTTGTAAATTAAATGTTAATGACTTATAACTTATCTGCCATTGTTTTGGTAAATCAAAGAACTCCCATTCTCCGCCACCTTTTGCACTTCTATGATAATGTGCATTGCAATTCTTCCATGCTTTATCCTTTCTTGGCGTATCCCAGATTACTTGTGGGTCTGGACGTAAAAGTGTGTACTTACCCCATCTTTCTAACTTCTCACCTTTTGATGTATCTATAACCTCATAATCTTTCCAATCGTTTGCTATCCACATAAACTGCCTCCAATATTGCTTTACTGCCTCTATTCATTTCCATAACAGTATGATTATATAGTATAAACCTTTCACTTACAAGCCTATACTAAAATTTGCAGTTTAAAGGATAACATAAAAGTCCTATACGCAATAAGAATTAATAAAATCATCAGATTCTGTTAAGCTTTCTTATCGTATTTTAACTTGACTATCTTTATAAATCATATTAAACTTAATCCATAGTTTGGAAATAATAGTAGCTATTATATTTAAAATGGAGGGCAATGTTATGGGTATTTTAACAAGATTTAAAGACATCATGTCAGCTAACATCAATGCACTATTAGATAAAGCCGAAGATCCTGAAAAAATGATCGACCAATGTTTAAGAAATTTAAATAGTGACTTAGGTAAGGTGAAAGCAGAAACTGCATCCATCATGGCAGAAGAAGCAAGAGCTAAGAGAGCACTTGATGATTGTGAGGCTGAAATTTCTAAAATGCAAGCATATGCAATTAAAGCATTGGAAGCAAACAATGAAGCTGACGCTAAAAAGTTCTTAGAACAAAAGGCAAGCTTAACTAACAGATTAGCCGGATATCAAGAAGCATATGCATTAGCTCACGGTAATGCTACTAATATGAAATCTATGCATGATAAACTCGTTAGTGATATCAACGAATTAGAATCACGTAAAGATATGATAAAAGGTAAGTTGGCAGTTGCAAAAACTCAAGAACGCATTAACAAGATGGGTTCTTCTGTTACAAATGCAAATAATACAATGTCAAGTTTTGAACGATTTGAAGACATCGCCAATAAAAAACTTGATGAAGCTAATGCAATGGCTGAATTAAACAAATCGACACCTGAAAACAATATTAAAGACTTAACCGCAAAATACGACTCACCATCTTCCGATATAGATAATGAGTTAGCTGCACTAAAAGCAAGTCTAGGTAAATAACACCAAGGAGGTAGTTGTATAAAACCATAAATCATAGTGGTTTATGACTACCTCCTTTATTTCTATTATAGAAAGAGAGATTACATTATGGTAATTCAATATAAATGTCCTAACTGTGGCGCTGATATGGAATATGATTCAACCTCAGGCATGCTACACTGCGATAGCTGTGGACGTAATGAAAATATTGATCATATGCCTATTCCTGATGTTCCAGAAGGCTCTGCAAATGACGCTCCTACAGTTGATATTTTTAACCCCGATGACATTAAAGACGAAGCATCTTTTGACTACGAAGATACATATGATGAAACGTTGCATAGAACATTTCGAGAGGGAGACGCCATTCAATATCAATGTAACAATTGTGGAGCTGTTATTTTAACCGATGCTAACACAACTGCTACTACTTGTAGTTTTTGTGGCGCAGCGATTGTTCTTGGCGATCGTTTAACTGGAGCACTACAACCGGCAAGAATTATACCATTTAAAATAAATAAAACTCAGGCACAACAGGCCTTTGTAAAATGGTGCAAAGGTGGTAAGTTAACACCAAAAGGCTTTATGACTGCGGATAGAATCAAAAATATCACTGGTATTTACGTACCCTTTTGGTTATATGACTTAAACGGTAAAGGAGATGTAGATGCCACTTGTACAAGAGTCCGTACTTATACAAGAGGTGACTATATCTATACTGAAACAAAATACTATCATGTGTATCGTAAAGTTGATTTAAATTATTTAAGCGTTCCTGTGGATGCATCCTCTAAAATGAACGATGGTCTTATGGATTTATTAGAACCTTATAATTATCATGACCTTAAGACATTTAACATGCCGTACCTTGCTGGATACATCGCAGAAAAATATAACTATACAGACAAAGAGATATATTCTCGTGCAAGAGATAAAGCTAGTTCTTATGTTGATACCTATCTTCGTAGCACAATAAATAGTTATTCTTCGGTAATTTACAACCGAAAAGATATCAATGTAAAACAAAGAAAAGCTTATTATACTCTACTTCCAGTATGGATGGTTTGCTATGATTACAAAGACTCCTTACATACATTTGCAATGAACGGACAGACAGGTAAAATAGTTGGTAAACCTCCGCTGAGTCAAAAAAAGATAGCCGCATGGTTTGCTGGAGTATCCGGTATTTCCTTTGTAGTTCTTAAGATTATAGGATTACTACTAGGAGGTAGTTTATTATGAGTATAGCAAGGATGCATATTACGAAAAATAAATTAGTAGTTTCAATTATAGGCACCTTACTTATGATGATGCTCATAGCTTTTATTCCTATAAAAGGATACGCTAGTGAAAATAAACTTAATGTAAACGATTCTGCAAATCTTTTAACTGATTCACAATTAAACAAACTAAATAAAACTTTAAGAGAGTACTCAGATAAATATGATATTGATATCGTTGTCCTAACCGTAGCAGGCTTGGATGGGAAATCTGATCGTAATTATCTCGAAGATTATGTAGACTCAGTACTAGACGCTGGTATTTACTCAGAAAATATAACTATCCTACAATTTGACACCGATAGCAGATATTGTACGATTCAAGCATATGGAAGCTGCGAGAGAGTTATTAATGACGATAATATAGAATATATTTTAGATGTAGTAGCTCCCCAGATTTCAGAACATAATTACTATGATGCCTTTAATGATTTTGCCAAAGGAGTAAATCATTATTATGATAACCCAAGATATGAATTTGGACACGAACCACTCTATTTAAAAACATGGTTTCAACTCGTGGTTGCTTTAGCAATCGGTGGTATTGTGGTTGGTACTATGGCTTATCATTCTCAAGGTAGAAATACAGTTAACAATCACACATATTTGGATGAACAACGATCTGGAATCGTCGCTCGAAGAGACATTTATCTTCGCACCTCTGTTTCTAAAGTAAGAAAACCTTCCAACAATAATAACGGTAGTGGCGGTGGTCGAAGTAGCGGCGGCGGTGGAATCAGTAGTGGTGGTCGCTCACACAGTGGCGGCAGTAGAAGATGTTAATTTTCTTCTACATTCATAAATTTATAAAATACAGGAGGCTAAGAAGCTATGGGACTTTTCTCAAATCAATTTGCTAATGTTGTTGAATGGCAAGAATTTCGTGAAGATATGATTTTTTATAAATGGTCAAATAAAGAAATTAAAAAAGGTAGTAGATTAATTATTCGACCAGGTCAGGACGCTGTCTTTTTATATAACGGTAAAATAGAAGGAATTTTTAAAGACGAAGGTGACTATGACATCGAATCTCAAATCATTCCTTTTCTATCTACGTTAAAAGGATTTAAATTTGGATTCAACAGTGGTATGCGTGCGGAAGTACTTTTTGTTAATACGAAAGAATTTTTAGTAAAATGGGGAACTGCAAACGCAATTAATATTCCTGCTCAAAACTTACCTGGTGGATTACCAATTCGTGCCCATGGTACATTAAATTTTAAAGTCAATGATTATATTAAGCTAATTGATAAAATAGCTGGTGTTAAAACTTCTTATCTAGTGGAAGATGTACGATTAAGAATAACTTCCATCTTAGACCAGTTATTAATGAAATGGATTGTAAAAGAAGGAAAAGATATGTATAACCTTCAAGCAAATTCCTATGACATTTCAAAGGGGATTAAAACAGATTTAGACATGGAATTGTTTGATACTGGCTTATCAATTTCTAATTTTACTATAATGAGTTTTACTTACCCACAAGAAATTCAGAATATGATCAACAAGAATGCCAGCCATAGCATGGTAGGCGACATTGGTAAATACCAACAAATGAGCATGACCGAGGGGATTGCTTCTGGTAAAGTAAAAGGCGGTGGCATGGCATCTGATATGGCAGGCATGATGATGGGCATGAATATGGCAAATCAAATGATGCAAAATATGAATCAAGGGAATTCAAACCAAATCAATAACAATCAAATGCCATATATGAACCAAGGAAATAATGTTGCTCCTGGTGGAAATGCTACTTCTACTAAGCCAAACTTTTGTCCTAATTGTGGGCAAAAAACAACGAATTCTAACTTCTGCCCTAATTGCGGACATAAATTAGTTTAAGACTAAAGATACTGTGTTACAAAGTGAAATAGACCCTGTAAGATAGAGAACTTTTTAATAAGTGTCTATCCTACAGGGTCTATTTTTAAACTAACCTTCTGAGAGGCCTCTTCTTATATTAACACTTTATTTACTCCGCTTTCATAGCCCCTTTGCCAAAGACTTTATCACCATAAACAACTATATTTCTACCGTGCTTCTTCGCTTGATATAATGATTTATCTGCATCGCTATATAAATCATTAATACAGTTCATATCTTTGGGAATTAATGAGCCAACACCTACACTCACTGTTACATAAGTTCCAATGGTGCCATGTTTTATTCTAAGGGCTTCAATATTGCTTCTAATCTTATCTGCAAGAGCGATTGAATCTAATTCCTTAGTCCCATGGATAAAAACTACGAATTCTTCGCCTCCAAAACGAGCCGATATATCTGTATTTCTCTTTGCAGTTTTTCTTATTGTACTTGCTATTTTGTTAATACACTGATCACCTGCTGGATGACCATAAGCATCATTATATTTTTTAAAATTATCAATATCTATAATCAACAGGCTTATTCTTCTTCGGTTACGTATACAATAAGGCAAGATATGTTCTAAACTCTTCTCAAATCCTCTTCGATTTAGTAATCCAGTAAGAGGATCTTCCTCTGCACTCTTCCTAACAACAGTCATCTTTTTCCTCATCCGCATTATCAATACTGTCTGCTGATACAGATGCCTTGAAATTATAAAAATTACAACTATAAAAATAAATAAAGTTAATAATTGCCTTATCTCCAAATATGTGCTCTCTTTTATTATAAAAAGTGAGAATCCCTGAATAAAGAGATAAAATAAAGCCTCGTACAAAGATAACAAAGGTACTAGTCCAAGTAAGACTAACATGAAACAATAGGTAACTACAGACTGATAATTATTTATATTTAAAATAGAAATCCCCATGAAAAAGCATGCAAATAGTCCCCAATAACAATGAATAATAACATCATAAAAATTATAATTTTTCATCCGTATACGATTGATTAGAAAAATAGAGAAACAGATTGATATAATTTCATAGCCCACAAGTAACCCATAGTATAGATACTCTCCTTCCCCTTTATAAGGAAAGAATGCAGTGAAAATTAGAGCTAAAGGTAGAAATAATGATAATATAAAAGACATCAAAAGAACTCGTCTTAAATTGACCTGCACGAGCTTCTTTTTAAAGAACATCTCATTATTTCTCAACTTCGCACGCAAAGTAATCCCTACTCTCTAATATATTTTTATACTAATTAACTCTCTTATATATTCCACTTTGCTTACTTTGATAAAATTCGATTTTAATCTACAATATCTAATATATTATATCATACATATTTTGTAAAAACAACCTTGTTCCCTCCATATTATGGATACTATTTAAGCGTGACATCTTTTTTATTGACAAATTAAAATGAAATCACTAGAATAGTTAGTGTCCTAACAATTTATAGAACATCTGTACTGATAATATTAATGATTCGTTGGTAACGAAAGGGGAAAACGTGGGAGATACGAAAAGCATTTTAATTTCAGTAAAAAGATTATCCAATAAAATGCAAAGGCTTTTAAGCAATTTGCAAGTAAGTCGTGGAGAAGAAGCCTTAACAGGAATGCAATGCGGTGTGCTTGTTTTTATTCGTGAATATTCAAAAACTTCGGATGTATTTCAAAAGGATATTGAAAAAGAATTTAATATTCGTGGTTCAACAGCTACTGGAATTTTGCAACTAATGGAGAAAAATAATTTAATAGAGCGTGTGCCAGTAGATTATGACGCACGGTTGAAAAAAATTATTCTTACTGAAAAAGGCATTAACACAAGAGAAGAAGTCGATCAGTGGAATCTTGAAACCGAAAAAAGATTGACTAAAAATTTGACACCCGATGAAATAGAAACCTTCTTGGCTTTAATTGATAAAATATCAAAGGGGTTAGATTAAGATGTCCACTAAAAATGTGACTGTTACAAGAATTTATTTTGTAACAGACTATTTTTTTTACAAATGACTAACTAATTAAGTGTTTATGCGCATCCTTAACGGAGTATTTTTATTTTAAAAGACAAAATTTCTTACGAAAAAGATACATGCTTGCATGTTGATTTAATAAACATTACAAATGGAGGGATTTAATAGGACAAAGGTTGAAAGAAAATTAATAAAGGAAAGGATGTCACACGTATTCTTTCAGTCTTTAATTGTGACAATCATTGGTGAAACTATGATAAAGCGTTTAATGAAATGTATTAATGAATTTAAAAAAGAATCTATCCTGGCACCATTTTTGATGATGTGTGAAGTAATATTAGAAGTATCGATTCCTTTTTTTATGGCTTTAATCATTGATAACGGAATCTCCGTTCGTGATATGAATTACATTGCAAAAATGGGAACCATTTTAGTAATTAGCGCATTACTCTCACTATTATTTGGTGCACTATCAGGCAAAAATGCAGCAAAAGCTTCTACTGGATTTGCTAGAAATTTAAGAAGGGAAATGTATTATAACATTCAAAACTTTTCTTTCTCTAATATCGACAAATTCTCAACATCCAGTCTTGTAACAAGATTAACAACAGACGTAACAAATGTTCAAAACTCTTTTCAAATGATTATAAGAGCTATGGTCAGAGCCATTTTTATGTTATTCTTCTGTTTGGTTATGGCTTTTAGAATCAATCCAGAATTAGCAACTGTCTTTTTATGTGCAATACCTCTTTTAGGTATTGGTCTTTTCTTCATAATTAAAAATGCTCACCCAATTTTTAGAAGAGTATTTCGTATATACGATAAACTTAACAAAGTAGTCCAAGAAAACTTACGTGGTATTCGTGTTGTAAAATCTTATGTTAGAGAAGATTTTGAAAAAGAAAAATTCCAATCAGTTTCAGAAGAAATTTATCAAAATTTCGTAAAAGCAGAAAAACTATTAGCATTTAACAGTCCAATGATGCAAACTGTAATGTATACCTGTATGATTCTTATCTTCTGGATGGGCAGTCATATGATTATTTCAGGTAAACTATCTACTGGAGAGCTTATCAGTTTAATTGCATATATTACACAAAGTTTAATTAGTTTAATGATGCTTTCTATGGTTCTAGCGATGATAACTATGTCAAGAGCATCCGCTGGCCGTATTATCGAAGTTCTTGAGGAAAAGAGTAACCTTCATAGTCCAGAAAACCCAGTTATGGAAGTAAAAGATGGATCTATCGAATTTGATAACGTGTTCTTTAGCTATAGTGCAAATGCAGAGAAGCACAGTTTATCTGAGATAAGTTTTAAAATAAAATCTGGAGAAACCATAGGTATTATTGGCGGAACAGGAAGTGCAAAAAGCTCCGTTGTACAATTAATTCCTCGTTTATATGACGTTACAAAAGGCGCTGTAAAAGTCGGCGGCGTTAATGTAAAGGACTATGATCTTGAAGTTCTTAGAGATGAAGTTGCAATTGTTCTTCAAAAAAATGTACTATTCTCAGGTACAATCAAAGAAAACTTACGTTGGGGTAATCCAAATGCAACCGATGAACAGTTAATTCATGTCTGTAAATTGGCACAGGCTCATAATTTCATCATGGAATTTCCTGATGGATACGATACTTACATTGAACAAGGTGGTTCTAATGTATCCGGTGGTCAAAGACAAAGACTTTGTATCGCAAGAGCATTATTAAAGAAGCCAAAAATATTAATTTTAGACGATTCTACAAGTGCAGTAGATACTAAAACTGATGCCCTATTGCAAGAGGCATTTAGAAAAGAAATCCCTAATACAACAAAAATTACAATTGCTCAAAGAATATCATCCGTTGAAAATGTTGACCGCATCATTGTATTAGATAACGGTAAAATCAATGCAATTGGTAATCACAAAGAATTACTAGCAACAAATAAAATATATCAAGAAGTGTACTTTTCACAAAAGAAAGGAGGAGAAGACGATGAAACAAAATAAATCGAAGAAAAATAAGACCCAAAATATGAACATGGGAAAAACTGTTCGCAGATTACTTACTTATGTTACTGGTAAGTATAAATTCGAACTTGTTGCTGTTTTCATCTGTATCCTACTTTCTGCCTTGGCATCTGTTGCAGGTTCCTTATTCCTTCAAACATTTATAGATGATTACGTTGCTCCTATGCTTAAAACTGGTAGTCATGATTTTACACCATTATTCAAGGCTCTTTGTGTAATGGCAATCATTTATGCGGTTGGTGTTATATCAACATACCTATACAACCGCTTAATGGCTATCATTGGACAAACAGTTCAAAAGAACATAAGAGATGATATGTTTACTCATATGCAAACCTTACCAATACGATATTTTGATACACACACTTATGGCGATGTCATGAGCCGTTATACAAATGATATTGATACGCTAAGACAGATGATAAATCAAAGTATCCCTCAGATGTTTAACTTTATTGTTACTATCACCTGTGTATTAATCGCAATGATTTTTACCAGCATTCCTTTAACGCTTGTTGTTTTATTAATTACTGGAATTGTTTACTTATTATTAGATCTCATTACAGGTAAATCCAGAGCATACTTTCAAAAACAACAAAAATCACTTGGTAATGTAAATGGCTTTGTGGAAGAAATGATGAACGGTCAAAAAGTCGTAAAGGTATTCAACCACGAAGAAAAATCAAAAGAAGATTTTGATGCCTTGAATGAACAGCTTTTTGAAAATGCGAAAAGCGCAAATATATTTGCAAACATTCTTATGCCTATCCTTGGTAATATCGGTAATTTTCAATATGCTGTTTTAGCTATTGTGGGCGGTATTTTTGCTATCAATGGTATGGCTGGTATTACTGTTGGTTCCATTGCTTCCTTCTTACAGTTAAGTAAGTCTTTTAGCGGTCCTGTAACTCAGTTTTCACAGCAATTAAATTCAATTATTATGGCATTAGCAGGTGCAGAAAGAATCTTCCAGTTATTAGATGAAGAACCTGAAACTGACGAAGGATATGTTACTCTTGTAAATGCAAAATATGAGGGTGACACCCTAGTTGAATGTAAAGAAAGAACTGGTATATGGGCATGGAAACACCCTCATGGAGACGGTACGATTACCTATACTAAATTAACTGGCGATATTCGATTCTTTGATGTTGATTTTGGTTATACCGAAGATAAAACTGTACTCCATGACATATCACTTTATGCGAGACCTGGTGAGAAAATTGCATTTGTTGGTTCCACTGGCGCAGGCAAAACTACAATTACTAACCTTATCAATCGTTTTTATAGTATTCAAGATGGTAAGATTCGGTATGATGGAATTAATATAAATAAAATTAAAAAGGATGATTTACGTAGATCCTTAGGCGTCGTTTTACAAGATACCAACTTATTTACAGGTACGATTATGGAAAACATACGTTATGGTAGATTAGATGCTACGGATGAAGATGTATATGCAGCTGCTAAACTAGCAAATGCTCACGATTTCATCACTCGCTTACCAGATGGATATAATACATTCATAGATGGTTCCGGTGAATCTTTATCCCAAGGACAAAGACAGTTAATATCAATTGCACGTGCCGCTGTTAATAACCCTCCGGTTATGATATTAGATGAGGCAACTTCTAGTATTGATACTCGTACTGAAGCAATTGTACAAAAGGGAATGGATGCTTTAATGCATGGCCGTACTGTCCTTGTTATTGCACACAGACTTTCTACAATTCAAAATTCAGATGCTATTATGGTAATGGAATCCGGACGAATTATTGAACGTGGAAATCATGATGAACTTGTAAAACAAAAAGGTAAATACTATCAACTTTATACAGGCGCATTTGAATTAGAATAACATTCTAATCGAATAGCAATCTAATAGAATAACATTCTAATAGGATAACATTCTAATAGAATAATAGTTATCAATAAAACTAAATATTAAATTCTTCATTATCTTATTAAATAAGCACTTAAAATACTTATTGTATTTTAAGTGCTATTTTTATAAGCCAAGAATCTTTAGATATGTTTTTACTAACAACTCTCAAGTATCTCATTAAAACTTTTAACAGATAATATTTTACTAGGATCTCAAATACTTTAGTACTTGATAACGCAAAGGCTTTATGATAATTGTTGCTATTATAATCTTAATAATATCTCCCAGAATAAATGGAATAACTCCTGCTAACAGTGCTTCTTTCACTCCTAAATCTAATTGCATGCCCAACCATACAGTGCCAATCCCATAACATCCAATCGTCCCTATTATCATTCCAAGCACTGTAAATAAAATATTTCCATTGGTCTTAGAAATAAAAAAGCCAGTACAAAAGGATATAATTAGATAGCCTATGACATAACCACCGGATGGACCTACGATAACCCCAACGCCAGCAGACCAACCAGCAAACACAGGAACTCCTACCATTCCAAGTAATATGTAGATAATAACACTAATCGTACCTAACTTATGTCCTAATACCCCTGCACATAAATACACAGCAAACGTTGCGCAAGAGATCGGGACTATACTAAACGGTAATGGAATTGCAATAGGTGATAGTATACAAAGAATGGCAGCCATCAATGCAATTAATGTTAGTTTTAAAACTCTTTGATTTTTCATTGTATTTTAATCCTCTCATCTTCCTATTTTTTAACATTATAATTTATCTTATGCAATATTGTCAACTATAATTTATTTATAGGTTAACAATTAGAATTTAATATTTGCAGAGATTCCGATATCTTAACTCTTTTAAGGAAATAAAATAAATAATGTGCTACGCACATACTGATACGCTGTCACAAAGGTGACTAACTACCTTAACGTGTCATGATCATCCTAAACGGAGCATTTTTTACAGAACAAAGGATTTATACTTTTACTTCTTATAAATAAAAAAGGAAATGAATCTTAGAGATAACCTTACTCTAAACATTCATTTCCTTTATCTATTACTTTATATATCTAATTATTATAATGTTCTTATGCTTTTCCTACTGAACCAAATAATTCCATTTTTTCTTTAACAGTAGCCTTAATAGCCTCTACACCAGGAGCTAATAACTTACGTGGATCAAATCCTTTTCCTTGTAAGTCTTTTCCTGCTTCAACATAAGTACGAGTTGCAGCTGCAAATGCTAACTGACACTCAGTATTAACATTAATTTTAGCAACACCTAATGAAATTGCTTTTTTAATCATATCTTCAGGAATACCAGTACCACCATGTAAAACTAATGGCATATCACCTGTTAATTGTTGAATTGCATCTAAAGTGTCAAAGCTAAGTCCTGCCCAATTCTCAGGATACTTACCATGAATATTACCAATACCTGCTGCAAGCATTGTTACACCAAGATCAGCAATTTGTTTACACTCTGCTGGATCAGCACACTCACCAGCACCAACAACACCATCTTCTTCTCCACCTATAGAGCCAACTTCTGCTTCAATAGATAATCCTTTTTCTTCGCAAATTTTAACAAGTTCTGTAGTCTTTGCTACATTCTCATCGATTGGATAATGAGAACCGTCAAACATAATAGATGAAAAACCTGCGTCGATGCACTTCATACAACCTTCATAACTACCATGATCTAAGTGTAGAGCAACTGGAACTGTAATGTTAAGTTCCTCATCCATCGCTTTAACCATAGCTGCAACTGTTTTAAATCCAGTCATATATTTTCCTGCTCCCTCGGATACACCAAGAATAACAGGGGAATTTAATTCTTGCGCTGTCTGTAAGATAGCCTTTGTCCATTCTAAGTTATTAATATTAAACTGTCCTACTGCATACTTTCCAGCCTTAGCCTTAGTAAGCATTTCTTTTGCTGATACTAACATTTATCTTCCTCCTTTTATTTGTTAAAATTTTGACTATTACGGTGTTTATAAATCAAATCTTTTATCTCTCTTGTTATTATACATTAAAATTTTTGAAAAAGAAATATAAATATACCTGAATTATTCATGTAAGTAAATAACAAAGTTAATTTACTGATCTTTATATCAGCCCGTTGTTTTTTACTTTGATTTTATGATTTTACTTTTTTTAACAGTCAAAAAGAAAGGAATTTAACTAAGGTATTATTACTCTCTTTTTTTAACTGCCAATGTGCAACTCACTATCTACTCTAATAACCTTTGTAGTGGTCTTAGTGAATGTATTTTTGATAAAACCTCATTAAATTCATTTTTATAAGGGCAACTACTGCATAACTTAAAGATTAGATAGCGTGATTTCTTCGTTAGCCTTGCTGCTATTTTTATAAGTTTTAAACGAATTGTATCAACTTGAAGATGTCTCATCTTCTTTGGTAAAACCATTCGACGAAACCAATTGAATATGTTATATGTTAACATATTGATTTGGAGTCGATTTTGATTAGTTATGAAATCATGATTTGGCATAGCATTCATATGAAAGCCTAGTTTTGCTTCTTTAATCATGTTTTCCATAGTCCCTCGATTACAATAAAAACGTAAAATATCCTGGGCAGGAATCTCCATATTTGTAACGATGAATGTATAATTAGCTACCATTACTCCATATGGTTTTTCAATCTTGCAAACAATTCTACGAGGATATGCCCAGCTATCAGCAGCATACATGAATTCAGTATAAGTGCAAGCGTAATCAACAAGATTATTGTTTAATGATTCCATAAAATCATAAACATCACCTTCAACCATCTTACGTAAGCGTGCTGATTCCTTCATACGAATAGCAAAACTCACACCATTGGTCTCTAACTTTTCATAAAGCATAACGTCTGCGAAACCACTATCACCTCTTAAGAATAGTTGAGTATCTGGATAATTATCCATATATTCCAATAGGAGAGGATACAAAAAATTATGTGCGTCCTTTGAAGTGTAAGTATTTCCTGGTCTTAACTCAGCCTTTAATAAATCCTTAGTTAACCCATCAAATACTAATAATGGATGATATCCAACGTTTTGATAATGAGTATTATAGCTACTACCTTCTTGCGAACCATACGTAGTAAATGAAGTAGAGTCGACATCAAGAATGATCTGTTGTGGTTGTTCATAAGAATAAATCTTCTCACGTAATAGTTGATGAAGAACATCCATCTGCACAATACAGATGTCATCAAGACGATTCATAAAACGGCTTATTGTAGGTTGAGATGCCAATCTTTCTTTCGAAAGAATTTGAGTAAATATAGGATCAAAAGCCAATTCATCCGCATCATCATCTTGAAAGTACCCAGCGATGTTTTGAAAGATACGTTGCATGAGTATGGATGAATCAGAATGAATACGCTGTTTTGTATCAGTACTAAAATTCTCAGCAATGATAGAGGGGATCTTTAGTTTATTTATATATTCATAGAGTAAAAGTAATCCAGAATCGGAGGAAAGTTCTCCTCCATTAAAATTTATTTTAATACGGTTATTGCATTCTAAGTGTAAATCCTGTAAACTAGACATATAAGGTTTCTCCTTTGTTTGATTTTGGGTCGCACTTAAATTTTAACAAAGAAGAGGCCTTTTTTCTATATCTAGATTTCACTTTTTAGGTGAAAGTAATAAATGTATGAAACTCAGTATTAAAAAGGTATTGTATCATGCTAACAAGGTCAGCATGAATAATTCAGGATATATAGTACTACTGTCTATTTTTCTTCAATTGCTGCTTTAAACGTATAATTTTCAAAAAATCATGTGTATCATTAATACCATAATCTCTTAAGAAAAATTCAAACTCTTCACCAAATTCGAATTCATCACTTTGCATAAACTCCCAAAGTCTTTCATCAAATTCATCCTCATCAAAGGATCTATCATAGCCTTCCATATATTCTTGTAATTTCATAAAATCACTCCTTTTGTTTATCCTAGCGTGCTTATCCATGCCCTTAAATAAGCACATATATCATTAACTTTCCGTAAAATATCTTTTAATTATAACAGGATATAAAGCACACACCCAGAGAACCAATAATGCATAACGTACAATGTTTGCAATGATGCTGCCGCCAATTAAATACTTTAATCCAACTTTGATTGCAACTGCTCCTAATATACCAAGTACAATTTTTAGTATTTTAACTGAATATTTACTGTTTCTCTCCTGAAAACATATAAAACGAGTTTCTATATACCACCCGATAGAAAAACCAATTCCTGCACCGGCCGCTTTACAACAGTCCTCAGCATACTTAAGCTCTATAACTCCAGCCTTTAATAAGACAAGAGCATAAATCATAACACTACAAGATATTAGTACCATAATGATTGATATCATCAATTTATTTGATTCTAAAAATTCATCCTTAAATATTATATGTGTAAAATATATCAAAACACTTGATATTAAGAATGAAACAATTACATCTTTCGGAGTATGTACTCCTAAATACATTCTAGAAAATGCAACACCAATAATGATTAATATGCACAGCAATCGTTTCCATTGCTTTTTTGTATTCATAAATAAGGTCCCAAACAATGCTGTGGCTGATTGTGTGTGACCACTTGGAAAAGAATATCCAGTAGCAGTTTTTATAGCCGAAGGCACTGGTGTAAAATTTTTATCTAAAATCCAAGGTCTTGGAACTCTAAATGTAATCTTAAGCGTCTGTATCGCCAGTCCTGATAAGAAATAGGAAAAACAGATACGATATGCTAAGCGCTTATTATAGCACCAATACAAGCTGCATAAAATAGCTAAAACAAATAATTCCTCGCCAAACCAAGTGAAACACTTAAATACATTGGTTAAGGTATCTGTTCTTATGCCCTCCAAATATCTTAGAAAATCCATTGAGGTTCTCCTTTTCATTCATATAAGTTATGCTTTCCTGCTTCGTCTTTATAATATCAAATTAAACCATAAAATACTAGTGAAAACTTTGCTAAATATAAGCTTAATAAGTGAATTATATTAATTATTATACTAAGTATTTCACTTTTAGCTTTTGAATCTTATCCTCTGTCATGTTCATTTTTGTACGTATAAATTCGTCAAAGGAACCGTAATCTTTCTCAATGGTATCAAAAAATGCTTCCAGATAGCTCTTATCTACTCCATTTAACTTAGCTACTAGCTTTAAAACTCGTTCATCAGTTGTTTTTTCACTTACCTGCTTGACAATTTGCTCTGTTTGATCCTTTAAAAAATCATTGGTTAGTAAAAAATCATTAAATATTGTTTCCATATCAACACCTAATATCCTTAACAATATAGCCGTTGAAGTTCCTACTCTATCTTTACCTGCGGTACAATGCCACAATATAGCTCCTTCTTCTTGTTCAAGAACGTATAGAAGGAATTTCCTATAATGTTCCAAAGCATACTCACTCTCAACAAATTCTGCATATAAGGAGGCTAAACTATCCTCGTTCTCCCCCATCATTTTTACATGAT
This sequence comes from Clostridium sp. Marseille-P299, assembly GCF_900078195.1. Lineage (NCBI taxonomy): Bacteria > Bacillati > Bacillota > Clostridia > Eubacteriales > Clostridiaceae > Clostridium > Clostridium sp. Marseille-P299. The sequence continues at coordinate 66,568 of NZ_FJVE01000005.1, forward strand.
TTAAGAGCATTTCGCTATAGTCAAACTCCTCCTTAGATAGAGTTTTTTCACTTTCTTTTGTGATTCCAAAAGTTTCATCTCTTAAAATAGGATTATGATAACTGACAACACCAGGAATTTCTGGATCTGGATTTTGACTACGTTCTGCATCTGTCCTTAAATCTATAATAGTTTTCAAATTGTAATCTTCCACTAAAATTCGTATATCTTCTTCTATTAAGGCACCTAAGGTACCACTTCTTATTAATTTTTTAGGTTTTATCCTTTTCCCCTCTACTGTTCTATAACCACCCAAATCACGTGCATTTGGAATAGCTGTTAATGGTATTCTAGTTCCTTTGATTGAATCCATTTCTGATGTAATTATTTCTCTGCCCATATTCTCCTCCATGTTTGTAATATAGTTTTTCTAATTTCTGCTACTCTACTTATGTTTATATCATATCATTGATACGGTAAAAAAACATTATATATTCATGGATTTCTGATTTATTTCTGTTTTTCGCAATATTCTACCATCTTTTATATTGTTAATACCCTAGATAGTATGTTTTATACTAATTACAGGACAACTTATTATATTGTATCATTTTTTATTCTATACAAAGCAAAGAGGACCATTGAACAAACCGATGCTAAAATACAGTTTATTCAATGACCCTAATTTATTTTTCCTATCTATATTTCATACTGATGAAAATTATATATTTACGAGATTAATTTTCAAAAGATAATACCTCATGGTACTCATATTGAAGTTTGGCATCTATTATTTTAGCATCACCTTCTTCTGAGAGTTCTGGCCACTGCTCTAGGAATACTTTGGTATCCTTTTTTAGAGCATTTATTTCTAGCCGATACTTTCTACGAAATTGCAGATGCTTTAAGGATAATTCCCAAGTCTGACCTGTATAAAAATGATCCGCTACTAACTCATTTTGATAAAATAACTGTGCAGTGTCACCGATATAATCGATACATATAAATCGATCCGCTACATCATCGGAAATTAATAACTCTAATTCATACACTCTCTTATCTTTCGATTCAAAGACCAATCGAGTATGAATCAATTCCCTTTCTTTGTCCTTTTCTAGTTCCTTTTCATATATTGTAAATTGACCTTTTTTACCTGTAACAATATATCCTTTCGGTATATGACTAAGCTCTGGGTAGACTAACATCTTTGGAGATTGTCTGCCGATTATATGTATACCATCATCCATCGTCACAATGGCAGAATCACTAATTATTAGATATTCTCTCTCAAGCCATACTTTATATGCATTTTTTGCTTCTTCTCTTGAAATTGTAACTAGCTCCACATTTTCTAATTTCCCATTTATTTTATACCCAGGATCACCATCTGTATAGAAAATATAACTCACGCTATCACTGTTTAGTTTACATAGGGGTGTTGCTAATGCAGTTACTAATGTTGCCTCACCTAAATCCATATTAAATGGGTAAAAGAAGAAGTCTTTATCTTTTACCGTAATTGCAGGATAAGTAATTGTTTCATCTTCAAGAGATACACTTAATACAACATCTTTATGCTCTGACATTTCATAGTTCTTCTGATAATTGTTAACAAATACATACCCTTTCTTTCCATTATGACGGTATGAAGTTCTTAAATGTATAAAGTCCGTTTGATCCAATGGATTATCCTTAGGTATGATCGCTGGCATCTCACAAAATTCTTTCCCAAAGTCCTTTATAAACATTGTAAGCAACTTTAATTCCTTAAAAGTCTCTGATACCTGACCATACTCACGCAATGGAGCATTAAAATCATAATTTAAAATAGGTAAATCGTTAGGATAGCCACTTTCCCTAGTTTCTTGTAATGTAGTAAGCTTGCCAACCGGATTTGTTCCACCATGATACATGTAGTATCCAAGTAGATTTACACCACTACCGAGCTTAACCATAGACATTGCACTAATATCTTTACTATGGGCAATTGGTCTACGATGTTTTGTTACTTGTAAGCCACCACCTAGTTCCGCGGTCAAATATGGGAATTTACTAATATCAAAGGTAATCCCAGTTCCAAAACCATAATCAGAACCAATATTGTGGTCATTTCTCTCATGCGTAAAAATGTAATTGCCACTTGGTTCTATTTTAGTCAATCGCTGATCCCATGGAGCCTCACAGTAACCGCCCATAACTGGAAGTAGTCCACCTGTCACTGCACCACCCCAACCTGTGGCTGTATAAAGTGGAACATCAAATCCAACACTTTTGGCAATTTTCGTAAGGGTTTTCATATGTTCTTCTCCTTCATCTCCAACGAGACCTCCACAGTGACCATATTCATTTTCAATTTGTATTCCTATGATTGGACCTTCATCCTTTAATAAATATCCCTCTACTTGTTCATAAATTTTTTTATAAAAAGCCTCGACTGTTTTAAAGTATGCCTCATCATTGCTTCTAACATCAAATTCCTTCTTTAAAATCCAGTCAGGGAATCCACCATTTCTACACTCTGCATGACACCATGGACCAATACGAAGTATCATTGATAAACCACATTGCTTTATAGCTTCCACAAACTTACGGAGATCTTTGTTCCCAGAAAAATCATATTCTCCTTCTATCTCTTCATGATGAATCCATAAAACGTAGGAAGAGACTACATCCACTCCACCAGCTTTCATCTTATATAATGACTCTTTCCAATACCTATGATCAAATCTAGAATAATGAATCTCTCCCATAATCGGAAACCAAGGAGCACCATTTTTCGTTAAATACTTCGGGGTTATTCCATACTCTATAGTCTTCATTTTATCCTCCATAGTGCCACTGATAGCATAGTATTTTGTGAAATGTACTCTAAGCACTTTAATTTGCCAATATACTTTTCTGGCCTATCCTCTTTTTTTATTCAAGCTATATGTACACCAACATTTAATTACTCTTTCGCTACACTTCAACTAAGGCTTATTTATATCTATTTTTATTTACAAGCTTAACACCCCTTCCTTTATCTGTCAATTCATATAAAATTACTATAATTCAAATATGAATTTGTGTATTTTGTATATATTTATAATTTATTTACATTTCGTTGCATCAGGTACATCCTTAGCGCACCATGTAGGACATAATTCCTTATATATGAAAAAAAGCTTATGAGAAAGTACAAGCCTTTCGCATAAGCTTTTTATAGTATTAAAGATTATATCTTATTTTGTCTTATTCATTATCCTCATCGTCTAATGATTCTCCAAATAAGTCATCTGCGGAGAAAGATGATACTTCCTCTTCATCATAACTATCTTTTTTAAAGTATCCTGAATTATAATCATTCTCAGCCTTCATGTCATCGAAGTTTCCTTCATAACTTCCGCCTTCGAAATCTTCAGAAAACATTAATTCTTCATCCATATCTGTATCTAGCTTAACGCTACGGTATCTCTTCATACCAGTACCAGCTGGAATTAACTTACCGATAATTACGTTTTCCTTAAGACCGATTAAGTTATCAACCTTGCCCTTAATTGCAGCTTCAGTAAGAACTTTAGTAGTCTCTTGGAAGGATGCTGCAGATAAGAAAGAATTTGTTGCAAGGGAAGCCTTTGTAATACCAAGCATTACTTGCTTACCATCTGCAGGTTCTTTTCCTTCTGCGATTAATCTTTCATTTACATCGTTGTATTCTAAGATATCAACCATTGTACCTGGTAAGAATTCTGCATCTCCATTATTCTCGATACGAACTTTCTTAAGCATCTGACGAACAATAACTTCGATATGCTTATCATTGATTTCTACACCTTGTAAACGGTAAACTCTTTGAACTTCCTGGATCATGTAATCTTGAACCGCACGAACACCCTTAATCTTTAAGATATCATGTGGATTTACAGAACCTTCAGTTAATTCATCACCAGCTTCAATAATCTGATTATCAACAACCTTAATTCTTGATCCGTAAGGAATTAAATATGCTTTAGATTCAGCGGTTTCGCCATTTGTTACAACAACTTCACGCTTTCTCTTTGTATCTTTAATTGTTACTACGCCACCAAATTCAGCGATAATTGCAAGTCCCTTTGGCTTTCTAGCCTCGAAAAGTTCTTCGACACGAGGAAGACCTTGAGTAATATCATCACCCGCAACACCACCGGTATGGAAAGTACGCATTGTAAGCTGTGTACCTGGTTCACCGATAGATTGTGCTGCAATAATACCAACTGCTTCACCAACTTGAACTGCTTCACCAGTAGCCATGTTCGCACCGTAACACTTAGCACATACACCAATGTGTGATTTACATGTAAGAACTGTACGAATCTTAATCTTTGCTTCTAAACCAGCTTCTTCAATAGCCTTAGTAGCTACAATTCTAGCTGCACGTTTTGGTGTAATCATATGGTTCTTCTTAACGATTACTTCACCATTATCATCTAAGATAGTCTCACAAGAATATCTTCCTGTAATTCTTTCTTCTAAACTTTCAATTACTTCGTTACCATCAGCGAAAGCCTTAATCCACATTCCTGGAATTTCTCCAGTACTTTCACAGCAATCTACTTCACGAATAATTAAATCCTGAGAAACGTCAACCAAACGACGAGTTAAGTAACCGGAATCGGCTGTACGTAACGCTGTATCGGAAAGACCCTTTCTAGCACCATGAGCGGAGATGAAGTACTCAAGTACGTCAAGACCTTCACGGAAGTTCGCTTTGATAGGAAGTTCGATTGTCTTACCGGATGTATCCGCCATAAGACCACGCATACCTGCTAACTGCTTAATCTGCTTCTCAGAACCACGGGCACCGGAATCAGCCATCATGAAGATGTTGTTATATTTATCAAGTCCAGATAAAAGTGCCTCTGTAATTTCATCATCGGCTTCTTTCCATGTCTCAATAACTGCTTTGTAACGTTCTTCTTCAGTCATTAAACCACGACGATGGTTTCTAGAAATGATATCAACTTGCTTTTCAGCAGCTGCAATAATTGTTTTCTTTTCATCTGGTACAGTCATATCTGAAATGGATACTGTCATAGCTGCTCTTGTAGAGTATTTGTAACCTAATGACTTAATTGCATCCAATGTTTCAGCTGTCTTAGTTGCACCATGTGTATTAATACATTTTTCAAGAATCTTCTTTAACTGTTTCTTACCAACATGGAAGTCAACTTCAAGAGTTAAGAAGTTATCTGGATTTGTACGATCTACAAAACCTAAATCTTGACTAATGATTTCGTTGAATATAAAACGACCTACTGTTGATTCAACAAATTTATGCTCTTCTACACCTTCTGCATTGATACCTTTTCTTAAAACTTTGATCTTTGCATGAAGAGAAATTGCATTATTTTCATATGCTAAAATTGCCTCATTTACGCTCTTAAAGCACTTACCTTCACCTAAGTCACCTGGCTTCATTAATGTTAAGTAATAAATACCAAGTACCATATCCTGAGATGGAACCGCAACAGGGCCACCATCGGATGGTTTTAATAAGTTGTTAGGAGATAATAAGAGGAATCTACACTCTGCTTGTGCTTCTACAGAAAGTGGTAAATGCACCGCCATCTGGTCACCATCGAAGTCCGCGTTAAACGCTGTACATACAAGTGGATGTAGCTTAATTGCCTTACCTTCTACAAGTACAGGTTCGAATGCCTGAATACCAAGTCTATGAAGAGTAGGAGCACGGTTTAACATAACTGGATGCTCACGAATAACTTCTTCTAGGATATCCCATACTTCTGGCTGTAATCTTTCTACCATTTTCTTAGCAGATTTGATGTTATGAGCAGTTCCTTTTGCTACTAATTCTTTCATAACAAATGGTTTAAATAGCTCAATTGCCATCTCTTTTGGAAGACCACATTGATAAATCTTAAGTTCTGGTCCAACTACGATAACAGAACGTCCGGAATAGTCAACACGCTTACCAAGTAAGTTCTGACGGAAACGACCTTGCTTACCTTTTAACATATCGGATAAGGACTTAAGTGGTCTGTTACCAGGTCCAGTAACTGGTCTACCTCTTCTACCATTATCAATTAAAGCATCTACTGCTTCTTGTAACATTCTCTTTTCATTACGAACAATAATATCAGGAGCACCAAGCTCTAACAAACGTTTTAAACGATTGTTACGGTTGATAATTCTACGATATAAATCATTCATATCAGACGTTGCAAAACGTCCACCATCAAGCTGTACCATCGGACGTAAATCTGGTGGTATAACTGGAATAACGGTCATAATCATCCATTCTGGCTTATTATTAGATTCGCGGAATGCTTCCACTACTTCAAGTCTCTTAATGATTCTTGCTCTCTTTTGTCCAGTGGATTCTTTTAAACCTCTTTTTAAGTCTTTGGATTCTTTTTCAAGGTCAATTGCTTGTAAAAGCTCCATGATTGCTTCTGCACCCATTCCAACTCTGAATTTAGAGCCATATTTATCATATGCTTCTCTATATTCTTTTTCGTTAAGAACTTGCTTATACTGAAGATCGGAATCTCCCTTATCAAGCACGATATAAGATGCAAAATACAATACTTTTTCCAAGGTTCTAGGAGAAAGGTCTAATATTAGACCCATTCTACTAGGGATACCCTTGAAATACCATATATGAGAGACTGGTGCAGCAAGTTCAATGTGACCCATTCTTTCACGACGTACACTCGCTTTTGTAACTTCAACGCCACAACGATCGCAGACTACGCCTTTATAACGAATTTTCTTGTACTTACCGCAATGGCATTCCCAGTCTTTGTTTGGTCCAAAGATTTTTTCACAGAATAAGCCATCTTTTTCCGGTTTTAATGTTCTATAGTTAATAGTTTCGGGTTTTCTTACCTCACCTCTAGACCATTCTCTGATCTTTTCTGGTGAAGCCAAACCGATTTTAATTGCATCATAAGTTATTTCTTTGACACTATCATTCATCATTTCTGTTGGCATTATCTGGCTCTCCCTTCAGTGTTAATCTTCGAAATCTTCCATTTCATTGAATTCCAATCCGCCGCTTTCTTCTTCCTCGAAAACATCAAACATACCGGACTCTTCCTCAGGATTTACTTCACTATAACCAGCTTCCTCATAACCTTCATCATATCTAAAGTTTTCATCGCCCTCGATTAGTGGAGTCAATTCTCCGTCGCCATAGTCAATATTTTCTGACATCTTAACTTCTCTACCTTGTTCATCAAGAACAGTAACATCAAGAGCTAAGGATTGAAGTTCTTTTAAAAGTACCTTGAAGGATTCAGGAATACCAGGTTCTGCAATATTGTCACCTTTAATAATAGCCTCATAAGTTTTAACACGGCCAGTAACATCATCGGATTTAACAGTTAAGATTTCTTGTAGGATATGAGCAGCACCATATGCTTCAAGTGCCCAAACTTCCATCTCACCAAATCTCTGTCCACCGAACTGTGCTTTACCACCAAGTGGCTGTTGTGTTACTAAGGAATAAGGACCAGTAGAACGTGCATGGATCTTATCGTCTACTAAGTGGTGAAGTTTTAGGTAGTGCATGAAACCAACTGTTACAGCTCCATCAAAATATTCACCTGTTCTACCGTCACGAAGTCTAACCTTACCATCACGGTTAATTGGAACACCTTCCCATTGCTTTCTATAATCCTGATTCTGAATTAAATAATCCATTACTTCAGGATCTAAGATATCTTTATATTTTTCTTGGAACTCATCAAGTGGAGTATTAACATAATCATTTGCTAATTCCAAAGTATCCATGATATCAAACTCGTTCGCACCATCAAATACTGGTGTTGCAACATTAAATCCAAGAACTTTAGCTGCAAGACTTAAGTGAATCTCAAGTACCTGACCAATGTTCATACGTGAAGGAACGCCTAGAGGATTTAATACGATATCAAGAGGTCTACCATTTGGTAAGAATGGCATATCTTCTACTGGCAATACTCTGGAAACAACACCCTTGTTACCATGACGACCAGCCATCTTATCACCAACTTGAATCTTTCTCTTCTGAGCAATATAAACACGTACAGTTTGATTTACACCTGGAGATAATTCATCACCATTTTCTCTCGTAAATACTTTAGCATCTACAATAATTCCGTATTCACCATGTGGAACACGTAGGGATGTATCTCTAACTTCTCTTGCCTTTTCACCGAAGATAGCACGAAGTAAACGTTCTTCTGCAGTAAGTTCAGTCTCACCCTTTGGTGTAACCTTACCAACTAAGATATCTCCTGCACGTACTTCAGCACCAATACGAATGATACCTCTTTCATCAAGATCTTTTAATGCATCATCGCCGACACCTGGTACATCTCTTGTGATTTCTTCAGGTCCAAGTTTTGTATCACGAGCTTCTGCTTCATACTCTTCAATATGAACAGATGTATAAACGTCCTCTTGTACTAAACGCTCACTTAAAAGGACAGCATCTTCGTAGTTGTAACCTTCCCAAGTCATAAATCCGATTAATGGATTCTTACCAAGAGCTAATTCACCGTTTTGTGTTGAAGGACCGTCTGCAATTACTTGGCCAGCTTCAATTCTTTCACCTTTTACAACAATAGGTCTTTGGTTAATGCTTGTTCCTTGGTTACTTCTTGCGAATTTAACTAATCTATATTCAGTCTTTGTTCCATCATCGTTCTTTACAGTGATGTCACGAGAAGTTGCTCTTTCAACAGTACCTGCTTTTTTAGCAATAATACATACACCAGAGTCAACTGCTGTTTTATATTCCATACCTGTACCAACTGCTGGAGCTTCTGTAAATAATAGTGGTACTGCCTGACGTTGCATGTTAGAACCCATAAGTGCACGGTTCGCATCGTCATTTTCAAGGAAAGGAATCATTGCTGTTGCAACGGAGAATACCATCTTAGGAGATACGTCCATAAGATCGATTTTCTTCTTCTCAAATTGAGATGTTTCTTCTTTATAACGACCAGATACGTTATTGGAAATAAAATATCCGTTCTCATCAATTGGCTCATTTGCCTGTGCAACAACATATTTATCTTCTTCATCTGCTGTTAAATAAACTACTTCATCGGTTACTCTTGGATTTAATGGATCTGATTTATCTACCATACGATATGGAGCTTCAATAAATCCATACTGATTAATTCTAGCATAGGATGCTAAAGAGTTAATAAGACCGATGTTAGGACCTTCAGGAGTTTCGATAGGACACATTCTACCATAGTGAGAATAGTGAACGTCACGAACCTCGAATCCGGCTCTATCACGAGACAAACCACCAGGTCCAAGTGCGGATAGACGTCTCTTATGTGTTAATTCACCAAGAGGGTTGTTCTGATCCATAAACTGAGACAACTGTGAACTACCAAAGAATTCTTTGACAGCTGCTGTCACAGGTTTAATATTAATTAAAGACTGAGGACTAATTCCTTCTAAGTCTTGAGTTGTCATTCTTTCACGAACAACACGTTCCATTCTTGATAAACCGATTCTATATTGGTTTTGTAATAACTCACCAACTGCACGAATTCTTCTGTTACCTAAATGGTCGATATCATCTGCACTACCAAGTCCATATTCTAAGTGCATATTGTAGTTAATAGAAGCAATAATATCTTCCTTAGTAATATGCTTAGGAATTAATTCGTTGATGGACTTTTTAATTGCTTCTTTTCTATCTTCTAAGTCAGTATAAGCTTCTAAGATATTCTTAAGAACTGGATAGTATACATCTTCTGTAACTCCTAATTCCTCAAGATCGCAATCAATGTAAGCGGCTAAGTCAACCATTAAGTTAGATAAAACCTTAACGTTACGTTCTTCCGCTTGTACGATAATTGCTGGGATTGCTCTGTTTTGAATATCATATGCTAACTCTTCTGTAATTAAAGTACCAGCAGTTGCAACGATTTCACCGGTTGACATATCAATAACGTCTTCTGCTAAAGGAAATCCTACAACACGGTTTCTAAGATTTAACTTCTTATTAAATTTGAAACGTCCGAATTTAGCAAGATCATATCTTCTTGCATCAAAAAACATACTATTGATTAAGGACTCTGCACTTTCTACAGAAAGTGGTTCGCCTGGACGTAATTTTTTATATAACTCAAGCAAACCATCTTGATAATTATCAGATGGATCTTTTGCAAGACTTGCTGTAATCTTTGGTTCTTCTCCAAAAAGTTCTTGAATTTCTGCGTTTGTACCAATACCAAGCGCACGAATTAACACTGTAATAGGAACTTTTCTGTTTCTATCTACACGAACGTAAAAAACATCGTTAGAATCTGTTTCATACTCTAACCATGCACCTCTATTAGGTATAACTGTACTTGAATATAGTGTCTTTCCAATTTTATCATGGCCGATTGCATAATAGATTCCAGGGGAACGTACTAACTGGCTAACTATTACTCTCTCAGCACCATTAATTACGAAGGTACCAGTTTCAGTCATTAATGGTAAATCACCCATGAATATATCATGCTCATTGATTTCATCGTTCTCTTTGTTGCGAAGTCTTACCTTCACCTTCAAAGGAGCAGCATAAGTAGCATCTCTTTCCTTGCACTCTTCAATCGAATACTTAACATCATCTTCACATAATTGAAAACTAACGAATTCCAAACTTAGATGATCACTGTAATCTTCGATTGGCGAAATGTCATCGAATACTTCGTTAAGACCTTCCTCTAAGAACCACTTATAGGAATCCTTTTGAACTTCAATGAGATTAGGCATTTCAAGTACTTCTTTTTGCTTTGAATAGCTCATTCTTACGCCTTTACCAAGCTTAATTGGACGTATTCTGTTTTTATCCATTGACGTTTTCACCCCTTGAATTTTTTTAGGTTTATATATATCATCGGCTAAACGTGTTACGAACATAATGTCGATTCACGCATACCGTAGCCCTGCTTCCAAGGCATTACCTTTAATGGCAAGCACTTTTTGGATGGTATAAACCATCTGACATCAACACATAATACAACTAAATAAGACGTATTAAGTATTGATTTTGGCATATATTGTGTATTCCACCAGCATTATAATAAATATTTTTAAAAACTCTTTGCAATTCCAATATTATGTGTTATAATTGATATGAGTGGGCACACAAAACCATAATAGTGCACATTTCATATTATCATAGTAAAGTCAAGCTGTCAATACCCAATTTGTACAGCTTTTTTTAAATTCTTTTAATTTTTTTTTGACGGATAATCTAAAATTGCATTAAAATGTAAAGTATTATCTAAGTGTTTCCAGAATTGTCATAAATAATACAGGATTCATAAATAGATGAAATAAAACTATTATTTATACAAGTATATAAGAAGTTCATTAGAAAAACATTTGAAGGGGTTATGAAAATAACCCCTTCCTTCTTATTTAATATCTCTTTATTTATCTCTTTATTTGTCTCTTTAATATTTCTCTATCTAATACTTTTTAGATTTAATCATCCTTTTGACTAATATTCTTTTTATTCAATATTCTTTCTTTTATAATTAATAAACGCGAATATTACCATACATGTTGTGCTAATCGTAAGGATGCCAATCGCTCCAGTTAATCCAATAACATCTGCAACCACTCCAATGATTTTAGGGAATACGATTCCTCCAAGAGCTGCAATTGCTAGTAACATCGACATACCAGAAGACGAGCCTTTTATTATAGTACCTGCATTAGCAATACATGTTGGATAAATACCAGCAAAGAAAAATCCTAGCATAGCAATTGAAATGGAAATCACAGTTAAATTTTTTGTAGCTACAAGTAGAACAAAGAATATAGCTGTAAAGATACAGTTGATTAGTATTAAACTCTTTTTATTCATTTTCTTTGACAAACTAGCAGTAACAATTCGGCCGATCATTACAGCAACCCAAGTAATTGAAACTAAGTTAGTTGCAAAACTATCACTCATGATACCAGTACTTTTAAAATATGTAACAAACCATCCATTTACACAGTTTTCAAGTCCTAAATAAAAGAATAACACTAAGCCAATTACGTAGAAATCAACACTCTTTAAATAAGAACGATTTTCCTCGCTTTTTTGTTTTTGCTTACTTACTTGATTGTCATCATTGGATATATTAAATAATAAGAACAATGCTATTACTAATAATCCGATAATTGTATAAACAATATGTCTCCATGTTAAACCAATATTAATATAAAGAGAGGTTAAGAATGGGGCTAAAAATGCTCCAATTGCAAATGACATATGTAAGAAGTTAAGTGCCGCATTTGAACCATTACTCTGTTCATTCACTACTGTGTTATTAAAAATACTAACTGTTCCTCTTCCTATTCCTAATAATACAAACAATAAATACAACAATAATACTGGTGGTAACAATGTAATTCCTAATAAACTAAGTGGAATTAAACTTGACAGACAAACAACCGTAAATTTACGTCCTAACCTTTCTATAAAAAATGGATTCACAAAGCTTGCTAGAAAATTACCAATAGCAAAAGCCGACAATAATCCTCCTGCTACACCATAACTAAGACCTGCTTCAGTAATAAGATAAGGCAGAATTGTTCCGACCTCAAGCACCATCATTCCATTTACGAGGAATGCAAAATAACATGGTAAAAAGATTTTCCACTTTCGATTCATAATTATTTCCCTTTCTCACTTGTATCATGGCAGAAGCACAAACTAAAAAAAATTCGTGTAATACCACCCTTAAAAGCCCCCATAAAAAAAGAAGCTTATCGCGCTATGAAATATTTAAATATCCTCACAGCGTGTCACGCTACATAAAAATTAATTGGATTTACTTTATCCATTGGGCATAAGAAAAACAATTATGCAACACAACATAATTGCCACTTAATCTGCTCAATTTGATATTCAGAAGCAAAGTTATTTACTTCATTCCGCTCCATTATACCACAGAGTAAAATATTTTAAAAGAGCAGAAAGTCAAGAGTACTACCAAGAAACAACCTTGATAATACTCTTGACTGTAAATCTCTTTCTTAAACCTATTGCTTTTTTAATTTAAAAGCGGAAATATCACATCATAAAATGCTTGATGGATATACTTAATATCCTTAGAACGCTCTACCAAATCTGCATTGGTTATTAATATAAAATCATGTTTTGGATAGCATGCAGCAAGCTGACCACCGATACCATAGAAAGTAAAACCTCCATCTCGATTACCCCAAATCTGATATCCATAACCAAATTGCTCATCGTACGCTTCATAATGCGCAGTTGATACTAGAGCAGTCGTCATCTCTTTTAAATACTCTTTAGGAATCAATTGTTTTCCTTCATATATCCCCTGATTCATACATAAAGTCGCCACTGCTGCAAGGTCTCTTGTAGTGCAAGATAGCCCGTCTCCACCTCTTACAATTCCCGCATCATCCTTATCCCATGTTGCTGTTTTTGAAAATCCAATTGCATCAAGTACCTTTTCACGCAGATAAGTAAACAAGTCCTTTCCTGAAAGTCTGGCAACCAAAGCAGATAATACATGCGTAGCAGAGGTATCATATGAGAATATAGTGCCTGGATGATAATCTGGTTCAACACAGAAAAAGGACTCTACCCAATCACCATCATAGAGCTTGTATGTGGTTGACTTATGGGCTGTTGTCATTGTTAGCAGATGCTTAATCTTCATTTCTGCGATATAAGGATGTACACCATTCTTAGGAAGCTTATCTTTAAAATAATCACAGATTGGATCCTCCAAGCTAAGCTTTCCTTCCTCTTTTAAGAGACCTATTGCAATTGCAGTAAAACTTTTACCTACAGAATACATTCTGTGATTTTTCTCTGCATTCCAACCTTTAAAATAGTTCTCATATATCAAATTTCCTTTTGAAATCATCATAAGACTATCTAGTTCAACATTGTGTTTTTCTAATTCATTTAGAAACTCGTTAATTTTTTCCTCTGGTATCCCAACCTCACTTGGGCAAATCCTATTCCACTGCATGTTATCCCCCATTAAAACATATTCTCTTATTATTACTTTAATTTACTTTGCTAAAAACTCATCAAACTGCTTCTGAATTTCTGCAACATACTCATCCCAGCCTGCTGCTTTTAATTCTTTTATCAATTGATCAATGTTTTCATCATAATCCTTAATACCTGCTAGCATTGGATTTGCAAGTTCTGTCCAAATACTTTCAATTTGAGCTTTCTGAGTTTTTATTTTATCATAATTGATAGAAAATCCAAAAGAACAACTACGAATTGCTTCCTTGTCCCAATTACGGTATGTATCAATGAAATCGTCTGGGAAGCGTTCATCAAAATGAGATATGTTAACATTAAAGATCATCCATTGATAGAATAATTCATCTGTGTTAATAGGTACAATCTTATCATTTTCAAGTGTATAGTCGGTTCCTTCAATACCGTAAATTAACATATCTGCAATTTCTGTATTCTTTTGCAATAAGTTCACAAACAAAGCGACACGATCAGCTTTTTCAGAAGTTACAGGCACTTGAAATGCTGTACTTTCATAAGTTTTCTTATAGATTGGCTTATCTGGTCGTATATAATACTCTTTTGTGTAAGCATCCGGTACTACTTTCTTTAAGCTTGGTTCATTCTCAATAACTGTTGTTCCACAAGTACCACGGAATAAAGATACCATACCTGCTTGAAATGGATTAGTAACAGTATTAGTAAGAATATCTTTCGGAATCAAATCATTCTTATACCATTCGTTATAAAGCTTAACTGCTTTTTCAAATTCTTCACTTTCTGCAAAACTTACAATTTCCTTCGTATCTTGTTCTACCCAAAGTCCTGTAGCAAGAGGTGTTAAATTTCTATCACTTGTACCACGAATAATATATTCTGCTGATGCTAATTCATAAGTGGCATTTAATCCAAATTGTTCCTTAGCCTTTGTTACATACTCTGTTAAGTCATCAAGATTTTCAATTGTTTCCATTCCAATAGTATCCATAATATCTTGTCTTACACAAACAGTACTATAAACACCACCAGTTGGTTTGTTACCAATTGGAATCGCATAAATACGGCCATCGTAAGTATATGGTTCAAAACTTACCTCATCCATATTATTTCTCCAGTCAGGAAGGTACTTTTCAATTGAGCTAGTAAGATCTTGTAAATATCCCTTACTTACACTAGAAGCTGCCCAAGTTGGGTCAATAATTGCAGCATCAAACTCTTGTCCTGATGCTATCATTAAGTCTACTTTACCACCTGCACCATTTTCTGTCCAAGGTAAATACATAAGTTCTACTTTTGTATTTATTTCATCAATAAAGAGCTGTTGAAACTCATTATTCATTAACTCTGTCATTCTTGGTGATTCCTCGCCAAATAAAACAACTTTAATTGTATCTAACTCCTTTGGACGCAGTGAGTTTTCCTCAAGCTCTAACTCCTTTTTTTCTGTATCTGTGGGTGTTGTTGCTGTTTTCCCCGTACATCCTACAAATAACATGGAACAAGCCATCATTATTGCTGTTGCAGAAACCATTGTTTTTTTCCATTTTCTCATAAATACTTTCCTCCTAAATTCTATTTTATTTAAAGTTCACTGATCTGTGAACCCCAAATCGACATCAACCTTTTACAGCTCCAACTATTACTCCTTTTGTAAAATACTTTTGCGCGAATGGATATAGGCAAATAATAGGTCCAATAGTGATACAAATAGTTGCCATTTTAGTTGTTTCAAGTGGCGTATTTACTGTATAACCTAATGACTGATTCGCTTGGCTAGCCATGAATTGCGCATTTGATAACATATTATATAAATAATATTGAAGTGGATACAGTTTTTGTTTTGATATAAACATCAAAGCCAGATAATAATCATTCCAATAACTTAATGCATAGAACATCCCAACCGTTACAAGTCCTACCTTAGCAAGTGGTAAATATATTTTGGAATAAATCTTTAAAAATCCTGCTCCATCAATTCTTGCTGCTTCTGCAATTTCTTCTGGAATTGACTTAAAGAAATTACGTAATAAGAAAACATTGAATGCACTAATACTACACGGAAGAATGAGAGCAAAAAACTTATCCGTTAGATGATAATATCTTGTACACATAATATACCAAGGTAATAAACCAGCTGAAAAAATCATTGGAATATATAAAAACAAGTTTAAAGCTCCTCTTGGTTTAAATTCATTTACAGAAAGTACATATGCAAATGAAGAAGAAACCAACAGCGAAAAAATTGTTCCAAATACCGTTACCATTATTGTAACTTTATATGCATTAAAGATGTTCTTTCCTAATGATGTAAACACAAGTTTATACGCTTCTAAACTAAATTTCTTCGGGATAACCGTATATCCCTCTTTTACAACCGTGCTTTCATCAGAAAATGATACCCCCAGTGCTAATAACATCGGATAAAGACATGCAAAGGCAAAAGCAATAACAATTATATAAAATAACACGCGAAGTATCTTATCACTCATAGTTCTTGACTTAATTTTATTCTTACTTTTTACAGACACAGGGTTCACCTCCTAGAATAATTTATACTCTTTATCAAATCTTCCCGCTAACCAATTGGAGAACAACACTAAAACAAATCCAAATAAGGATTGATATAAACCAATTGCCGAGCCCATTGTAAAATCGCCCATTCCAACAACAGATCGATATACAAATGAATCAATAATATCTGTAGTTTCTAATAACATTGGTGAAAGATTCGTTAAAGACATCATCATTGTTAAATCACCGCTTAACATCTTACCAACGGATAGTAGGAATAGAATAATAATCGTTGGCTTTAAAAGTGGTATTGTTATGTAGCGGATTTTTTGCCACATGGTCGCTCCGTCTACTTCTGCTGATTCATAATAAGCGGTATCAAAACCTGTGATTGTTGCAAAATAAATGATGGCACTATAGCCCGCACCCTTCCATATATTTGCTATGGTTAAAATAACTCTCCAATACTTTGGATCATTGTAGAAATCAATTTTATCAAATCCAATTGCTTCTAATACTAAGTTAATGCTACCGCCATTATAACTTAATAATGCTCTTAAAATACCACCCGCAACTACCCATGAAATAAAATAAGGTAAAATTGATAATGACTGAGTTACTTTTAGAACTTTCTTATTACGTATCTCATTAAACATGATTGCAAGTGCTACTGCAAAGGTGGTTCCGCAAACTGTATATAAAACATTTAATATCATTGTATTTTTAGTAGCTCTCCAAGCTTTCTCAAAATTAGCGAAGAAAAACTTAAAATTATCAAATCCTACCCATGGACTACCAAAGATACCATCTTTAAAGTTATACTGTTTAAATACGATTACTAAGCCACTCATTGGTATGTATGCAAACATAAGTGTCAAAATAATTCCTGGCACTGCAAGCAGCCAAAGCGCCTTATACTTTTTAAAATGTTTTGTTAATCTCACACCCATTGATAATTTCGAAGTTGGTGCTTGTCTAACAGGTACTTTCTTTATATCCTCCACACGAATTCCTCCCTTTCGGTTTCTTTTCTTGCATTATGAACTAACTTTTTACTTCCTTCAATCCAAAAGAATTGACATACTATCAAAATCTGTAAAATAGCATTATTTCATTTTTGTACTATCATAAAATAATGAAAAAACATAAATATCAAATTATTTTAAAGTATAAATATTTTGAACTAAGGCCTAAAACACTAGGACTTATCGTATTTTGAGATGATAAATACGTAATTTATATTGCGTCGTGTAAGCAATATAAAAGCTGATGTATAAATAAAATCTATAACAAGACTTTATTACACATCAGCTTTTATAATTTTATTCGATTGCTGCAGCTCTATACTTACTTGGCGTGACACCATATTTTTTCTTAAACATTGCAGTAAAGTATGAAGAACTCGTATACCCGACTTCTTCGCATATTTGTTGGATGCTTTTATTTGGAGATTCAATTAACATTTGCTTTGCTTTTTCTAAACGATATCCCGATAAGTAATCCGGAAATGCGCAAGTGCATATTTCATTAAAGATTCTACTAAAATACGATGGTGTAATATTGAACTTACTAGCTAAAAACTGCGCACTTATATTAACATCCATATAATGTTCTTCAATATAACGTATTGAGTTTGATACAATATCCGCACTACCACTATTTTGAACTTTACTAACAGAATCAGAAATATTGACAAACAAGTCAATAAACCAGTTCGTAGCATCCTCAATATAATGAAACGACATGACTTCTTCTCGTATGGACTCAATTTTAGAAACTTTTATCTCTTTACTATGTTTTGTAATCTCATTATGATATTTATTCATGGCAATTGCCAATGAAATCAATATTTCATATGCTACTTGAATGGAACAGCCTCGAAGTGACTTTGCCATTTCCTGATAGCACTGCTTAAACAACTCAAGATTTCTTGTTTTTACAGCCTCCATAATCTCTGTAGTATCTATATCTACTTTCCCTCCAAGTGCACTTCTTTGCATTTGTTCTTCACTAACAACAACTTTCATTCCATAAAGGAAACGATAACTTGTAGCTGCTCTAGCACTTTGATATGCTTCTCTTAAGTCACTTAAACGATTGCGTATTTGACTTAAACCTGCATCTAATTTTATTGAAAGCAAGTCATCCACTTGTTGCAAAAACTTATGAACTTCATCTTCTATTCGTATGTTATTGTTTTTGAGATCCTCTGGAAATAGAATCACAGCAATATATTCTTGATCTATTATGGTTGTTTTTATCTCTCCAAAATTATGCATTGCTTGAGCCATCATATTGGAAATGGTCTGCAATTGGAAATCAATTGCTTCTTTTGTATTGTTCATAACAAAGTCATCAACATCGCAAATTCTTAGTACAATGACTTGGAAGTTACATTTATCTTCCCTGCCTTCATATGCCTCAGAAAAATATTCTGGCAATACAACATCCGCATTTTTACTTGTCAAATATTGAACAATTTCTTCTTGTTCTTTCTTTTCATAAAACTGGTTCAGTTGATTTATCATGGATGTCATTGTTTGAGAAATAATTGTTAATTCATTTTTTGTTCTACGCTTCCTACTTTCATATTCTTTTTTGTCATTACGATTTTGAAAAGTATCTACTACTTCATCAATTGGATGATAAACCCGTAATGCTACTAAAAAGGATATCGTAAGCGCAGCAAAAGCCATAATAATACCTGTTACAATAACGATAAACCTAGTTTTTTGTATTGGCATTATAAAATTTTGATATGGGATACTATGTATAATATAATAACCATCTTGCTTTGAGTAAAGATAGCTCACTGTATAAATCTTTCCGTCTTCTCCTTTTAGCTTCAAAGTGTTTTGCTCTCTATTATCGTTTTGAATTGCTTGTATCAACGAATTATTAGAAAGTGTATATTTAAATGAATAGTCTTCTCCTTTACATCCAATCACATTTAAATAAGAGTCCACAATTAGATAATTCTCATTTTTACCAACTTCTGAAAATATCTCATCGGTAATGGATCCAATGTCTAGATTTACCATAACTCCATTAACAAATTCTTTACTTTCCGTTGAAAATTCTCCCATAGATATGCTTAAAACTTCACGTTCTTTCCCATAAACATCATTATAAGCTAATAGATTATAATGTTTCATTGAAGAATTACGAAACAATTCTCTCATTTCATTATCTTGACTAATAGTTAATGGATATGAATGATTACTACTTTTTAATAAGATTTCTTGGTTACCGAAGATATAAATAGAATGTAATCTTGGATTAACAGATACGGTATTTAATACATTATTTGCAACCACTGACATATTATCATTCCACGATAGATCACCACTAACTATTAATCGTTTCACATAGACATTTTTATATAAAAGCTCTAAAGTATCTTGTGCAGAACTAATATAATTATCTAACACTAAAAAATAATTCGATAATTCTCTACGTTCTCTTTCCATTAATTCAAGTTCACTTGATTTTTGAAACCAACCAAAACCTATCGTGCAAGAGATAATTATACACAACGCTGATATACCAAAACTACCCATAAAAATACTTTGTAGAATTTTACGTTCCTTATACTTTTGTAATATCTTCTTATACATAGATAACCTCCAACCATCACTAAGAATCATAACTATTATATCTAAATCAACACAAAACCACAATATTTTTAGCAGTTTTGACTAATATTTATTATTTATAATAATTTGATAATATAATAATTCCACAATAAAAATAGTTTTTATAACATAAATAACAATTATTTTATATTATATAAATTTATTATTATTGAATATCCGTAACTGCTAAGTTACCATTAATTAGTATGCTTATTTACAAACTAAAAATATTATGGTTGAAATTACTTTTAACCTTATGTACTTCTTACAAGTGCAAGATTGGAGGAAAAAATGACAAATCAAACAATCGTAGTTTCAAAAGATGGTGATGCAGATTTTACTACATTACAAGACGCAATATTATCAATTGATGATAATCATGTAGAACAAATTACAATTTTAGTTAAGCCAGGTATATATGTTGAAAAGGTTTTTATTCGTAAAGAAAATATTCGCATCGTAGGGGAAGATTGTCATACAACTATTTTTCGATATAATGATGGTGCCAAAACACTAAGGGCAGATGGAAGTGAATACGGAACCTTTAATACTGCAACTATTTTATTTGCTGGAAACAATATTGAAGTTGAGAATATTACATTTGAAAATTTCGCTGGAATAGGGCGCATTGCAGGACAGGCATTAGCTACATATATTGCTTCAGATAGAACCAGTTTCTATCATTGTCGATTTCTAGGCTATCAAGATACTATTTTTACTGCAGATTCTACTGCACTACATATGGAACGTTTAATTTTACCAGAATGGTTCAAAAATTCCTCCGTTCCTATTGAACATCCTAATACCCGCATCTATTTTGAAGATTGTTATATTTGTGGAGATGTTGACTATATTTTTGGTCCAAGCACTGCATACTTTAATCATTGCGAGATTTTTACCCGTAAACTAGAAAGTGAAAATGATTCCTTTATTACAGCTGCTAGTACACCATCAAATCAGGAATATGGATATGTATTTAATGAATGCTATTTAACAGGTGATGGCCGTGAAAATTCTGTTTACTTGGGGCGCCCATGGAGGGATTATGCAAAGACCGCATTTATCAAATGTCATATGGAAAATCATATCAAACCAATCGGATGGCATAATTGGAATAAAGTAAACGCTGAAGTAACAACATCGTATGTAGAATTTAACAATGTAGGCTTAGGTGCAAGCCCATCCCAAAGAGCTACTTTTAGTAAGCAGCTTGATAATGAAGGATTATTAGAATATTACTCTGTAAAGAGCGTTCTTGCAGATAATGATAATTGGAATCCTAGTAGATATAACACTCTTTAATAAACGTAATCTATATTCTAGATTTGCAAAAAATTTGATTCTACATGTTTTATTTTTATATTGTTTTTAGTTTAAAAAGATAAAGCTCTTTTTATAAGCCTTTCTTCTCATGCATTGGCAATGAAGATACACTTATAAAAAGAGCTTTTTATTTTATGTACAAAAATATTTCATTATTAATATGGGAGTGCACCGGATAGCCCATATACGATTAAATAAGTTATTAATATCCAAAAGAAATGCTTCGTATATTCTTTTTGAAAACTTACAAAGTTTTGATCTGTGTCACCACATAGTAAGTAAAGCGCTGGGATAACAGGGCTTATTAAACGGAACGATTGCCCAACCATGGATGCTACTGCTGCCTCCATTGGAGAAATTCCGAATTGTCCCATGACATTGCTTATTACAGATGCAATACCAAAGTAGAAAGCATCCTGTGGTAGGAAACAAATGGCTGGTGCGGCAATGACTGCATATACTGGAGCCATATGAGAACCAAGTCCTGTAGGAATGATACTTGCCACAGAATCTGCTAATGCATTTGCCATACCAGTTCCTGATAATACACCTGAGAAAATACCTGCACCTAAGGTTGCTAAGGTTGTAGGTAGTGCATCTGCTGCAAGCTCTTCAATACGTTCGTTACACTCTTTTACAGAACGATAGTTTACAACTAAAGCAACGGAGAAAGCTAGCATAAATACTACGGATCCATGCACATATCCTTTAATCAATACAAAAATAGCAATTCCTGTTATAAGTAAATTAAACCAATATAATTTAGGTCTCTTTAATTCTGGATCCTTATCACGTATCGCAGAAAGCATATTCTCCAAATGTTCCTTGGATACTTGACCAGCTGAGGAAGATACGTAATTTAATCTTTTTCTTTCTTTCATTCCAAGTACAGCTGTAATAATAATAACTACAACCTGTGCAGCTAATAAACCTGGTAATAGATTAGCAAATAGTTCATTTAATTCTACACCAATTGCTGTAGCTGCAGCAATCGTAGGTCCACCCCAAGGTAGCTGATTCCATATACCAATCGGTGCAACAATAATTATTGCTAAGTAACTAAGCTTTAAATTTAATTGTTTGTAAAGATTTCTAAAAGCCGCAAGACAAATGATAATTGTAGTAGTTGTATCACCATTTAAAGCAACTACACTTGCAACCATAACGGTTGAAAGAAGTACCTTTAGAGGGTCCCCTTTTGCTTTCTTGATAAAAAATTCAGCGACAGGATCAAACAATCCTACATTTAACATTAAGTCAAAAAACAAGATTGAAAATAAGATTGTTATACCTGGTGAAATAACACCCCATGAAACTTTGCCAGTTGTAGCATTCTGTTTAAAGAAAACACTTTCTTTTATCCAATCAAATAAATCTAAAAAATTATTTCCGTTGATGAATACAGCGATAATACCAAAAAATAAAGGAACTAGTGTTAAGGCAACAAAAACAGATAATTTTTTCTTAGAGAGCAGTATTATAAATGTAGCAATCATGGCTAAAGCTAAAAAAGTTAACATAATTCTCCTCCGTCTACCTATCCCAATATTATTTTATATAGTGTACTTTTGTATATAATTCCTCCAAAGCCTTATCTTTACGTTTATTAAACTCAACTTTATTTTGTTCAAAAATATTATTGCCTTCTGCATCAATCGATACAATAAGTGGTCCAAATTCCTTCACTCTACAAACCCATAATGTTTCAGGCATTCCTAAGTCTTCCCAATGATATTCTTCAATCTCTTCTACACAAGTTGCTGCTACAACTGCACATCCTGCAGGGAAAACACAATGTATTGCTTTATGTTCTCTACAGCCAGCTTCTGTATTAGGACCCATTCCGCCCTTACCAACGATCAATTTAACCCCTGTTTGTTCAATGAATTCTTTTTCAAATTTCTCCATTCTCATACTTGTAGTTGGTCCAATAGAAACCATTTCAAATTTATTGTCTTCACCTTCAATTTTACGAACAATAGGGCCGGCATGAAAAATAGCTCCACCTTTAATATCTACAGGTAACTCTCTTTTTAACTCTATTAATCTTCTATGAGCAACGTCTCTACATGTTACAATATGCCCATTAAGGTAAATTACATCTCCAATTTTAATATCCTTTAAATCTTCATCTGAAATTGGTGTAGTTAGAATTTTCTTCATAGTTGTACCCCCTTATGTGTAATAGAATCATAGCTTAAATCACTATTAAATACAATTGTTCCACGTCTATGTGACCAGCATCCTACATTCACTGCGCAAGAGATAACGGATGGGTGACGAGCTGAGTTTACAATATTTACTCCTAAAACAGACTTAGTACCTCTTAAACCTTGTGGCCCTAAACCAATTGAGTCAATTGCTTTTGTCATCTCATCTTCTAATTCAGCTGCCTTCGGGTTAGGATTATGACTACCTACTGGACGCATCAATGCTTTCTTAGCCATAAATGCAGCGGAGTCGATGGAAGTACCTATACCAACACCTACTAATAAAGGAGGACATGCATTAAGTCCATAAGAAGTCATAACATCCAATACAAATTTAACAACTCCTTCATAGCCTTCACCTGGCATTAATGTCTTTCCTTGTCCAGGAAGTGAACATCCTCCACCTGCCATATAAACATCTAATTCTAATTTATCACTCTCAGGAATGATATCCCAATATAACCATGGAGAATCAGTACCAACATTCGTGCCCGTATTCACTTCATCGAAAGTTTCTACCGTATTGTGGCGAAGAGGAGCTTCTTTTGTTGCTTTTGCAACAGCATCTTTTAGGAGCGGTTTCAAATTATCAATATAAGGGAATTTCGTTCCAACTCTTACAAACATTTGTATCACGCCTGTATCCTGACAAGAAGGTCTGTTTAATAGTTCTGCTTGTTCTTGATTTTTCTCCATAGCCTCATAAATCATTTTTGCCATGGGCATTTCTTCACCTTCACTAAGCTCTTTTAACTTTGCAGTTACATCGTCTGGTAGCTTTTTCCCAACCAATCCTACAAACGCTGCTATTTTGTCTCTTAGCAAATCCAAGGCTGCTTGTTTTTCCATAATGTATTCCTCCTTTTTTAATACAACAGATCATTAGAAAAGTAAATTTCTTTTCTTTACATAAAAAATTATATTGTTTAATTTTTTATATTTTATATTGTATCCATTTTTAAGTTTAATATATAGTAAAATTGCTTTATAATCAATGGTACCTTTACACAAATTTTGTGCATTATTATTGTTAATTATTTCTTATCTATTTTATTTTCTTCTGCATTAGGGCTGTAATTATAGAGAGCAAACCTAACACTAAAAAGATTGCAGCCATTCCTTTCCACATTAAATCCAATGTGATAATAAAGTTCTCTAACATAAAGTGGCCTCCTTCTACAAATACTGCGCCATCAAGCTTAATATAACTCCGCCGGCAACTACAGATCCTATTTGTCCAGATACATTCGCACCAATTGCATGCATGAGCAAGTGATTTGTTGAATCTTCTTTTAATCCCATCTTTTGCACTACTCTTGCAGACATAGGAAATGCTGAGATACCTGCAGCTCCAACCATAGGATTAATTTTTTCTTTGGAAAATAAATTTAAAACCTTAGCAAATAACACGCCACCAATCGTATCAAACACAAAGGCAACGAGACCAATAAGCATAATAAATAATGTATTAACATTAACAAAATCTTCTGCTTTCATACTAAATGAAATCGTTATACCAAGAAGTAATGTTACAAGATTCGCCAAGTTGTCACTGGCTGTTTTAGATAAGTTCCCTAGCACTCCACATTCACGTAGTAAATTACCAAACATTAAGAAGCCAACCAATGAAACTGATGCAGGGGCTACGAAGCCAGCAAGTAATGTTACGATAATGGGGAAGAATATTCTAGCTTTTTTTGAAACATTACCTGGGTTATAGTTCATACGTATTAATCGTTCTTTCTTAGTCGTTACCAAACGTATAGCAAGAGGCTGAACAATTGGAACTAAAGCCATGTAAGAATATGCCGCAACTGCAATGGCACCTATGTACTTAGACTTTAGTATCTGAGAAACTAAAATTGCAGTAGGACCATCAGCCGCTCCAATCACCCCAATAGAAGCCGCATCTTTTAAGTCGAAACCCAATAATGCTGCTACTGAAATAGAAAAAAAGATACCAAATTGAGCTGCCGCACCAAATAACAACATTTTAGGATTTGCAAGTAAAGGTCCAAAATCAATCATTGCACCTATACCGATAAATAAAAGCAAAGGTAATGCTTCTGAAGCTTCGATTCCCACATTAAAAAGCCATTCGATGATTCCGTTTGTCTCACCAATTCCTGCTAATGTCTGATTAATAACACCACTGGCAGGTAAATTTACTAAAATAGCACCAAAACCCATTGGTAGTAGCAGTGACGGTTCAAAATCTTTACAGATAGCTAGGTAAATTAATAAAATACCTACTCCGTACATAATTAATTGCTCCACTGTCACTGACAAAAATCCTGAAATAAGAAAATCCATAGTAATTCCTCTCCTATATAGCTAATATTCTGTCAAATTATTTTTTAAACTGGATATACTCCGGAATTTGCTAGATTTATATCTATTTTATCTTGCTGTGCTTGTCTATATTGAAAAAATTCCGTAGCAACCTGTGGAAACATTACATAGGTCAACACATCTTCCTCTTGTTTTTTCCAAACTTCAATCTCTTTTTGTGCAGCTGGTAGTTCTGGCTCTAACAGGTCTGCAGGTCTACAAGTGATAACCTTTTTATTACCCAGAGCTTTTCTTTGAACCTCTTTGTTCATAGGTTTTACTGTTCTACCATACTCACCTCTAAGAAGTGCTTTACTTTCCTTGGTTACCATTTTATAACGTTCTCCTGATAATACATTTAGTACTGCCTGTGTTCCCACAATTTGACTAGATGGAGTAACAAGTGGAGGTTCACCAAAATCTTGTCTTACATGAGGTATTTCCTTAAGTACCTCGTAAAATTTATCTTCCGCCTTTTGCTCCTTTAATTGAGATACTAAATTTGAAAGCATACCTCCTGGTACTTGATATAAAAGTGTTTTAATATCAACTCCCAGAATCTTTTGGTTCATTTGACCGCTCTCCAATGCTTTTTCCCTAATCGGTCTAAAATATTCGGCTATTTCAGAAAGAAGCTTTTGATCAAGTCCAGTATCATAAGGAGTTCCTTTTAATGTTTCTACCATAACCTCTGTCGCTGGCTGACTTGTACCTAATGCAAGAGGGCTAATAGCACAATCAATAATATCTACTCCTGCCTCTACTGCTTTTAAATATGTCATGGATGCTACACCACTAGTATAATGAGTATGTAATTGTATAGGCAAAGAGATTTCTTTCTTTAATGCTTTAATTAAATTCATTGCTTCATAAGGTAATAAAAGGCCAGCCATATCCTTAATACAAATGGAGTGAGCTCCCATCTCTTCTACTTCTTTTGCCTTTTTTACATAATAGTCTATGGTATAGCTATCACCCAACGTATAAGAAATCGCTACTTGAGCATGTCCACCTTCTTTTCTAACAGCTTTAATAGATGTTTTTAAATTCCTTACATCATTTAATGCATCAAATACTCTAATAATATCAATACCATTGCTAATGGCCTTTTGCACAAAATACTCAACCACATCATCCGCATAATGACGATATCCTAGTAGATTTTGACCTCTTAAGAGCATTTGAAGCTTTGTATTTTTAAAGCCATCTCTTAATTTTCTAAGTCTTTCCCATGGATCCTCTTTTAAAAATCGAATGGATGCATCAAATGTTGCGCCTCCCCAGCATTCAACAGAATGGTAGCCTACCTGATCCATTTTCTCAATAATTGGTAGCATTTCTTCTGTTGATAACCTTGTTGCCATCAAGGATTGATGGGCATCACGAAAAACAGTTTCCGTAATTTTTATTGCCATCTTAACACCTCCTAAACTTAATTAAACGTAGCGATGATTTGACCTGGGTCTACCATATCACCCACAGATGTATTGATACTAACTACTACTCCATCTTCTGATGCAACAATTTCGTTCTCCATTTTCATAGCTTCTAACAATACCACAACATCACCTTTCTTTACTGTGGCACCAACCGCCACTTTGATTGCTAATATTTTACCTGGCATAGGTGCCACAACTGAGATTCTTCCCTTCGCACCAGATGAAGTTGGCTCAGCAACTATCTTTGTTTCATTAACTGTAGGGGTTGATGCCACTGTCTCCTGATGCTGTACTGGTGTTGGTACATATACTGGTGTTGGCGCATTCATCGGTGCTGGTGCTTTAGCAGTAAAATTTCCTCCCATTACTTCTTCCACTGTGACATCATAAGCGTTACCATTTACAGTAACTCTAAAATTTTTCATAATTATATCCTTTTAATACTATACCAATCATTGAATACAGTATTGCCACTATAAAAGGTTGAAAGAGTTAATCAGTGGCTTTCCTTTCTAAAATTATTTCTTTCATCCCTTACCATGAGCTTGTGACTAACAACTCAAGTTTAAGTTACTATCTAGTTTTTGGTATCCTTTTAATTGATTTTACAACTAAACCGTTACTATCTGTTCCCAAAGTACAAGCAATTGCTGCTGTAATGGCTGCAACTAATTCGTAGTCCTCAAATTGATTTAAGGTATTTTCTTGAATAGCCGGCATTTCTTCATGAGTTACTTCAATTGCCTGATTAGTCTTATTAAGAAGCTTCCATATCAATACTACGAAAACGGCGATAATAACCCCACAGGGAATTAAAAGTTCCCTAACACTGAAAGTAATATCAAGTATTTCATTCATAAATTATTACCTCTGCATTCATTATTGTATAATGTGTTTCTTCTTTGGCCTTGCCTCTTCTTTGTAATAAAGCATTTCCATTGCAGCTATAATTCTTTGTCTAGTTTCCTGAGGTTTGATAATATCATCGATATAGCCTTTTCCTGCAGAATACTTTGTGTTATTTTGTTGATTGCTATACTTTTCTTCTGCTTCTATTAATTGTGATAATTCCTTTTCACCTTTACAAAATACCTTAGCTGCATGTTCTGAAGAAATAACTCCTATTTTACTTCCTTCCCAAGCTAACACCACGTCAGCACCTATATGCTTACTATTAAGTACCAAATAAGTGCTTCCAATTCCACGTCCTACAATAACATTAATTTTCGGAATATCACTATGTATTAATACTTTCGTTAATAATCCAGCGGCTCTTCCTACAATAGCCTCTTCTTCAAGTGTATTTTTAAATTCCAAAACATTAATAAGAGTTACCAAAGGTATATCAAAAGCATTTAAGAAAGCGATAAATTCTCTTGCTTTATTACATCCACCTGAGGTAAGTTCAGTACCACATACTGCAATTGCACCGGTAGTAACTCCATTTAGCTTAATAAATCCAGTAACAACTTCCTCATTCTGCATTGCCTTCACTTCTAAGAATAAGTTACTATCACTAATTGCAGTCACTAACTTTCTTCCATCCTCTTTATATTCCTCAATATCAGGAATCATACGATTTAAATCATCATCCGTTTTTAATATTTCCGCATCTTCTTTGTTACTAGCCGGTAAAATATCAATTAACTCTCTGATTTTACCAATGATCTCAGATTCACATCCTATGCCATCCGCTTGTTGATTCATAGGGAAAAAGTCAAAATCTTTGTTATGTTCAACTACCGCAGGTGGGTTCATATATAATTTTCCCTTACCCGCCTCTAGAAAAGTAAAATCTGCCATTGCGTTCATAAGAGAAAGCCCACCACCACAATTACCAAATACTCCAAGTATCTGTGGAATGATGCCTGAGGCCATTGTTTGTTGAATAAAAATGTTGCCTAGTTCCTCCATTCCATCCAACCCTTCACTGATACGGAGGCCGCCACAATCCATTAAACCTATTACTGGAGATTTTGACTTTAATGCCAATGCATATAATTTACTGATTTTTCTTCCATGCATTTTACCAATACTGCCCTTTAAAACAGAAGAATCTTGGCTAAATACATAAACCAACTTCCCATTTACAAGGCCATATCCAGTTATTACACCATCCCCTCTATTTTCAGTTGGTTCAGGATTAAAATCAGTTTTTTCACCTAGTATATGTTTTCCTATCTCAACAAAACTATCGGCGTCTAGCAAAGCATTAATTCTCATTTTTGCTTCATTTTCTGCAATATCCATAATTTACTCCTGCATGATTTATATTTTATATTTAATAATGTATCCATTTATATAATAACACCTTCAATAAATATGTCAATTACTTTGTATAATTTGGGCAATTTATATATAATATTGTCATTATTTTTATATAAGTTGACCAACTCTTCAATTATTTAATTATATAAACAAAAAAAGCACTGCTTTTAAGCAGTGTCTTTTCATAGTTCTTATCGTTTATATTTGTGCGATTTATTTATTATAATGAGTTAATATATTTTCTAAACTTCTCTTTATGTGGTTACACATAATTAGCTTTGCTTTATCCGCATCACGTTCCTTTAATGCCTCTACAATCTGTCTATGCTCATTTATAGAAATCTTAGCATATTCCTCTACTTTCACATTACTTCCCATAGACAAACCATTCCACATTGAAGAAAGAAGAGATCTAATTTTATCATTTCCTCCTGCTGTCCAAAGTTCATAATGGAAAGACTGGTTATACTTTGAGTAGTCACTAAAATTATTTTCTTTTAAAGATTGAACTGCATTTTCATATGCCTCTAATACCTTGGATATATCAGCATTGTTTTTACATATCTTGTAAACAACTTCACTTTCCAAAATTCCTCGGGTTTCATAATGATCTATAATGGCTTTTTCATCAATTCCTAGTACTATAGCACCTTTATTAGGTCGTAATTTAATAAGGTTTTCATTGGCAAGGATTTGAAAAGCCTCTCTTACAGGTGTAATAGAAAGCCCAAGCTGCTTTGAAATTCCATCTAAAGTTATAATTGTACCTGCTTCTAATTCTTTCGCTAAAATAGCTTTACGTAAGGAAGAGGCTGCCTGTTCTCTAGCAGGCATTAATTTTATTTGTTTTAAAGTCATCTCATAGCACCTTTTCTACCATTTTATTAGTCAAACACAAATAATAATGTTTAAATAACTCACTTAGTTTCTCTTCATCTTTCGTTCTAATTGCTTCTGCGACGTCATCCCAAATCTGTATTTCCTCTGCCCCTGATAACTCCAAGTCTTTTAAAACAAAAAATACATATATATCTAATAATTTTTTGTGAAGTTGTTGTATGTAATAATTCTCAACTTCCTCACTAAAAAATCTATGCAATTTTATTTCATTCATAGAATTGCATTTATACTCGTTATAAACTTTTTGAAAGTGTTCATAATATTCTTCCTTTGTATGAATGACATTCTTAATAAATCCAATTTGAATATCACAAATAAATGAGAATATTTCATGTATCCCTTGTTTCGTAATCCCTTTTACTATCACATGACGATTTGGGAGCCTCTTTAAAAAGCCTTCTAATTCCAAAATCTGAAATGCTTCTCTTACCGGCATTCTAGACACCCCTAACTGATTAGAAACGACTTCCTGAATCAGTTCCTCACCATCTTTAAGATGGTTTAGAAGGATTTCTTTTCTTAATAAATCGGCAATATGATCTTTTGTCTGTACTCTTTTGATTAAATCCATATCCACCATCCTTGTCCACATTATTGTATCCAATTTTTTATACAAAGTCAACTATGGCGCATTTAGGTGAACGCAATCTCGCAGTGTCTAATTGATAAGGCACTGCATTTATACTTTCTTTATAAATCAAAAAAACCTCTGAAAGGCTGTATACACAACCTTCAGAGGTTTTATTAAGGCAATAATTACTTAAGAGTAACTTTTGCACCTTCAGCTTCAAGTTTAGTCTTGATATCTTCAGCTTCTTCTTTGGAAGCAGCTTCTTTAAGCATCTTAGGAGCTCCATCAACAAGATCTTTAGCTTCTTTTAAGCCTAATCCAGTTACTTCACGAACTACTTTGATAACTTTAACTTTGTTTGCTCCAACGTCTGTTAATTCAACGTCGAATTCAGTTTTTTCTTCAGCTGCTTCAGCTGCACCAGCTGCTGCAACTACAACACCTGCTGCTGCACTTACACCAAATTCTTCTTCACATGCTTTTACTAAATCGTTTAATTCTAACACAGTCATGCCCTTAATAGCATCGATAAATTCTTGAGTTGTCATTATAATTTACCTCCATATAAATTTAATATGATTCGTTTTAATTGCTTGCATACTTATTATGCAGCACATTGTTTCTCAACGTTATTTAGAAAACTATTATTTTCTAAACTTCTTACAAATCCCAAATGGATTATGCTACATCGCCATTCTTTTCTGCGATTTGTTTGATAACACGAGCAAAATTTGTAATTGGGGATTGTAAGCTTCCAAGTAACTTGGAAATAAGAACATCTTTTGAAGGAATAGTTGCAATAACTTGGATTCCTTTAGCATCATAATATGTTCCTTCTACAACACCAGCTTTGAACTCTAAAGCTTCTGCTGTTTTTGCAACTTCTGCTAATACTCTAGCAGGAGCTGTTGCATCTTCAATACCAAATGCGATTGCAGATGGTCCTTCAAGATGACCATTTAACTGAGCGAAATCAGTTCCTTCGAAAGCCATCTTAAGATAAGTGTTTTTGTATACTTTGTATACAACACCAGCTTCTCTTAACTTCTTACGAAGAATTGTATCCTGCTCAACTGTAAGACCACGGTAATCTACTAATACTGCAGATTTAGCATCTGCAACGTAACCCTTGATTTCGTCAATGATAGGTTTTTTCATTTCAACCTTTGCCATTTGAGTACACCTCCTTATAGATTCTTTGTGACTGTACACATCATTTGATGTGTTATGGCACTTACGTGCCAGATATACACGCTTTTCACGAACAAGATGTATATCGTTGCCTTGGAACAATGTGTCCTGTCTTATAGGACGATTGTTAAAAATGCTTCTTGCAAAAGACATATGAAATGTCCCCTGCAAAAAGTAAGGAGAAAAAAAGCCTCCCGCAAAAGACAGGAGGCTTAACAATTAGTCTAGCATAATGCTTGAATAACATCATTCCTCGGTAGGCGGGTTCTCCTTATGCCATTACGGCACCTACTGTCTTCGGCAATTATTTATATGTTATAATGCGAATTGTAATCACATTTACAACAAGCTTTTTGAGTATAACATAAATCTATTAGTGTGTCAACCACAAAGTAAAACTTTTCTTCTAACACTTTTTACTAAAATTAAGATAATTTTACAGTGTTAAGCTTAATTCCAGGGCCCATAGTAGAAGCTACAGTTACACTTCTTAAATATTGTCCCTTTGCAGAAGCTGGTTTTGCTTTAATGATTGCACCCATAAGGGCTTGGAAGTTGTCTGCGAGTTGCTCCTCAGTAAAGGATGCTTTACCAACTGGCACGTGGATAATGTTTGTTTTATCTAATCTATATTCAATCTTACCAGCTTTAATATCGTTAACAGCCTTTGTAACATCCATAGTTACTGTACCAGCCTTAGGGTTTGGCATTAAGCCCTTAGGTCCAAGTACACGACCAAGACGACCAACAACACCCATCATATCTGGAGTTGCAACAACAACGTCAAATTCAAACCAACCATCGTTTTGAATCTTTGGAATTAATTCCTCGCCGCCTACGTAATCTGCACCAGCTGCTTCTGCTTCGGCTACTTTATCACCTTTTGCAAAAACAAGTACTCTTACTTTTTTACCTGTTCCGTGTGGTAATACTACTGCACCACGAACCTGTTGGTCAGCGTGACGTCCGTCAACACCAAGTCTGATATGCGCTTCAATAGTCTCATCGAATTTTGCTACTGCTGATTTTTTAACTAAGCTGATAGCTTCATTCACATCATATTGAACTGATCTATCAATAAGTTTTACAGAATCAGTATATTTCTTTCCTCTTTTCATGATTTAACCTCCTAGTGGTATTATCGGGATTGCCCTCCCACATGTAAACATCTACATTTACAATTAATCTTCAACTACAGTGATTCCCATACTTCTTGCAGTACCAGCAATCATGCTAGTTGCTGTTTCAATATTAGCTGCATTTAAGTCAGGCATTTTTAATTCAGCGATCTTAACAACTTCAGATTTCTTGATTGTAGCAACCTTAGTTTTGTTAGGAACAGCGGAACCTGATTTTAAATTACAAGCTTTCTTAAGTAATACTGCTGCAGGAGGAGTTTTAGTAATAAAGCTAAAGCTTCTGTCCTGATATACAGTGATTACTACTGGAATAATCATTCCTTCTTGATTTGCAGTTCTAGCATTGAATTCTTTTGTAAACTGTACGATATTTACGCCGTGCTGACCAAGTGCAGGACCAACAGGTGGTGCTGGTGTTGCCTTTGCAGCAGGAATCTGTAATTTAATATAACCTGTAACTTTCTTTGCCATGATAGCATACCTCCTAAAAATGTGGTTTTACCGGGAGTAATTAACCATCGTTAACTTACCCTCCCACTGTTCACTCACTCGTGAACTTAGTTAACATTCTGCTTATCTTTACTTTTCAACTTTCACATCAGAAAAACTAATCTCAACAGGTGTCTCACGACCAAACATGTCAATGTTTATTGTAATAATTTGTTTGTGAGGATTAATCGCTTTAATAATGCCCTGTGTGTTCTCCCATACGCCTGAGATTACAGTAACAGTATCGCCGATTTCGAAGTCAATTATCACTTCATCCTTTTTAATTCCCATGCTCTTCATCTCATATTCAGTGAGTGGAACAGGTTTCGATCCAGGTCCTACAAATCCTGTAACACCTCTTGTATTACGTACCACGTACCAAGTATCATCATTCATAATCATGTTAAGTAGTACATATCCAGGGAACAATTTCTTTTGAACCTTTTTCTTAACACCATTCTTAACCTCAATAACATCTTGAAGAGGCACAGAAACCTCTAATATTTGGTCTTGAAGTTTTCTATTTTCGATTGTTTTTTCAATGTTGGCTTTTACCTTGTTCTCGTAACCCGAGTAGGTATGAACAACGTACCAATTAGCGTCTGACATATTATCACCCTTATCCTAGCTAAATTATAACATTAATTCCTGCTTTGATCGCCGCATCAAGTAAAGCTATAATTATGCCTAATATAATGGTTGTGACAATGACAGCGAATGACTGTTTCGTAACTGTTTCTTTATCTGGCCAAATTATTTTTTTGAACTCAGCTTTAAGACCCTTGAACCAGCTTTTCTTTGGAGCTTTTTCAGTAGCGTTTGCAGTTTCTCCCATAATTTCACTTTTCCTTCCTTGTCTTTCCATTCGGCCGTAGCAGTAATTATAATTACTTGCCACAAAGCGTATTAGACATAATTATTTTGTTTCTTTGTGTAATGTGTGTGATTTACAGAATTTGCAGTATTTTTTTGTTTCCATTCTGTCCGGATGATTTTTCTTTTCCTTTGTAGTGTTGTAATTACGCTGCTTACATTCTGTACATGCCAATGTAATCTTTACTCGCACAACTTCCACCTCCGTCATTATTCTGTGGTGAATAAAGTTTTCTTATCTAGATTTGCCTTATCTAGCCTACCTTATTCTTGTGTTAACATGTAGCCACCGCCTATTAAGAATAGTGGCGATTTATACAGGTCTTCACTGTTTTTAAGCATAAAAAAAAGACCTCTTCCATAGCTAGTTTACTATATCATACTGTAGGTCTGTTCGTCAACTATTTTTTCTTTATCATAAGTAAAATAAAAAATATATGCAATAGCATATATATATTGGTTTCTAGATAATTTATAACAAATCGATTCTCAGTATAACATGATTCCATCATATTGTCTAGCCCAAATTATCTTTTATATTCATTATTCTAAAAAGCTTTTTTAAATTTTAACACTATGCTCTTACGCACTAGTTTAAAACATCCATTATATAAATTTCTCATCTTTTGAATTCATTCACTCCTAATATGGTGATTGAATCCATAAAACACTTTTACTATGAATCATTTCATATTTTTAAAATTAAATACGAGTATCAAAAGCACTCTAAAAAGTTGAGATACTTCGGATACTCGTATTCATACATTTTTATATTCTTAGTTCCAAATAAGGGCTATCATGTCACCCCTTGGCACTCCTATTTAATATCACTAATCATCGAACACGTTTCTCCATATATTCCTTCGGACTTAAGCCTGTTATCTTTTTAAAAACTCTACTAAAATAATTCGGGTCTTTGTAACCAACATCATAGCATATCTCCTGAATCGTTTTATCTGAATATTTTAACAATTCAACAGCTTTATTGATCCTTACTTTCGTAAGGTAATCAACATATGTCATTCCCATTTTTTCTCGGAACAAACGACTAAAATATTGTGGACTTACATTCGCTAAACTAGCAATTTCTTGTAAAGATAATTCTTCATTAAAGTGAGTTTCAATATATTTTAATACATTTCTATTGATACCAAAAGAATGCTCCTCACTATTTTCTTTGATGCTATGTATAATATAGGTCAACTCTCGAATAGCCCAAGCATTTAATTCTTGCATCTCAATCTTTTCTAAGGCCTTTACCATTTGCATATAGTTTATGGAATCTAAGGTACTTGGTCCATTCTTTTTCGATTCATATGTAGATAAAATAAGTAATTCTAAAATCTTGCTTTTTTTATCCTCAGGTTTATAGTCATCCATAATACCAAGTATTGTTGTAAAACTTTCCAATGCATTTAAGTCTTTATTACCAACATCCTGAAGCATCCTTGATTCTAGCTCCATATAATATTGGCCTTTCATATATTTACCTAATGCTATGTCTTCAATATGAGATATTACGCTATTTCTCTCAATTTGCATACTTCTTAAAGCTTCTTCATATGAAATAGCTAATTTATCTATGCTACGTTCGCTTCCGATACCAATCGCAATTCGAATTTGAAATGCGGATAGGAAAAATTTACGAATTGCTTCTGCAAACTTTAGTTGTTGCATCTTCCTTGACTTTTCATCTAGCGAATTTTCCCTAGTCTCCATAACAAACATAACAATTTGTTTTTCCATCGTTGCAGCCATAATACAACGATATCCATATGGCGCATTTTTATTAATAGCCTTATTATACTCTTCATAAGGTATAAAGTCTGTTTTTTCACAAGGCATGATGTTTAAACTCATTACATAACCCTTATTTCGTGTTTGGAAAATACTTTGAAGTTCCTTCCAAGGATTTTTCGTATTCCCACTAAATAAGACGGAATATATAAATCCAAATTCTAACGCCTCTTTCCCCTTTTTTAAAACAAGTTCACTGTTTTTATTCATTTCCAATTCTTTTTTAGATTTTTGTACTTGTTCTTCTATTTTAATTAAGGAGGGAATTAAATTATGTTTTGTTACTGGAGCAAGTATAAAATCACTCAACCTAAGCTCTAAGGATCTCTTCAAATCGTTCATGCACTCTTCCAAAGAATATAAGATGATAGGCAAATTAAAATGACTTTTTCGAATTTCCTCAACAATAGAAAACCCTGATTCATATTCAAGTTCTTTTGATATGATAATTACCTCAGGATTGCACTCTTCTATATTGATAAGCGTATTTCTTCTGTCACTGGCATAACCAGTAATTTCTACATGTTTCATATTTCGTTTTATAATATTGGTTATACGTTTTATTTCATTTGCATTTTTATCAACTATTAGTACTTTCACTGAACCACCAATCCTTACCTTACAGTTATCAGAATTTTTTCATTGTTTAGTAAAGCATCTCCCTTTGCTTTCATTTTTTCCCTACTATATTTGCTATTATAACAGAAATTTTAAGATTGTGTAGTTGCTATCCAAATATACCACAAATTATCACATTTGTAATTTTTTTGACATAATACTGACATTTCTTAAAGCTATATTTTAAAAAAAAGCAAGGGAGGCGTATTATTTTGGTTTTTCTAAGAAATATAAGTGATAATATTCGTCTACGGCTGCTTTGTCTCTTATGTTTAACGTTTCTGTTAATTCCTGTTTCTACGGTAAGTGCCCAAAACAAACCTTCTCAAAATAATTTATTAGATGAAATTATTATTATATTTAAATCTGATATGAGTTTGACAGAGCAAAATCAAATTTTAGACATCTACCAAAATGATGTTACTGTTTTAGAGCAAATAGAAGACTATGCTCTATGCAAATTAAATAATACTAAGGACACATCAAATATATTAAAGTCTCTTAATGAGAATCCGTGCATACTAGTTGCTGAATCAAACTCTGAGATTGAACTGCAAGGCATCACCAATGATTCATACTCGGATTCACAGTGGCCTTTAAAAAACAATGGATATTATTATCATGTAAACAACTCTAATACAAGTATAATAAGCTCAACTCAAGACATTGATTTAAACATTCCTAAAGCTTGGTCTATTTATTCGTCAAAGAATATGAAAGAAAAAGAAGTTGTCATCGCCATTTTAGATACTGGCGTTGATATTAATCATCCTGATTTAGTTGGTCGTATCTGGATAAACCAGGGTGAGATTCCAGGTGACGGTATCGATAACGATAACAATGGTTACATTGATGATATGGTAGGATGGGACTTTTATAATAATGACGACACCGTTTGTCATTATCAATATAACTCCTCTAAAAATATGGATTTAGCTTCACCAAAAGATAACGATGACCACGGTACACATATCGCAGGTATCATAGCTGCTAATGCAAATAATAAAATCGGTATTGCAGGGGTTGCCTCCAATATCAATGTTAAAATTATGTCCCTTAAAATCCATGGAGGCGCAAACGGTAAAGGAACTGTTGCAAATGCAATCAAGGCCATCAAATATGCGACTATGATGGGGGCTGATATATGCAATATGAGCTGGGGTTCCACAAGCTATAGTGCTGCTTTAGAAACAGCAATGCAAGAATCTACAATGCTTTTTGTTACAGCTGCAGGAAATAGTGGAACAAATAATGACACCACTCCTTTATATCCAGCGAGTTATAATTTAGATAACCAAATTTCTGTTTCATTTATTGATGCAGACGGAGCATTATCTAAGGATTCTAATTATGGAAAACAAACAGTAGATATTGCAGCACCAGGTACAAACATTATTAGTACAACGGTTGGAAGCTATGGTACAATGAGTGGCTCTTCTATGGCCGCACCTCATGTTAGTGCAATTGCCGCCATGTTATATACTTATAGCGACAACCTCTATGCTTCCGATGTTAAAAACATAATTGTAAACAATATAAAATACATGGAAGGCTTAGAAAATTTCACAAAA
Organism: Clostridium sp. Marseille-P299; assembly: GCF_900078195.1. Taxonomy (NCBI): domain Bacteria; kingdom Bacillati; phylum Bacillota; class Clostridia; order Eubacteriales; family Clostridiaceae; genus Clostridium; species Clostridium sp. Marseille-P299. Next base: position 105,400 of record NZ_FJVE01000005.1, read on the forward strand.
AACCCTGGAATTCCTAATGCCGCTGCCATTGTTGCATCAATGGAAGAATTGCAACCAGATAATACCTTGCCTGATTTGCAGCTTTCTACAAGATATGAGAAAGACCGTATTTTAATTGATATAAACGCAGATGACTTTGACGGTTCAGGAATTAGAACCATAAGGTATATTATTGGTGAACGCTCAACTGATTATTTTAAACGTGGGACCATTGGACTTGGAATATCCGATAATATACTCTCTTTAGCAAAGGCCGGTACTTATACCTTTTATATAAGTGACTATGCTGGAAATGAAACATCCCAAATTTATGAGGTACTTGATGATATGGAAGCTCCAACCATCAATTCAAGCTATAAAGTTTCGGGTGATTATTCATCTATTACGATTACCGCTTCAATCACTGATTTAGGAAGTGGAGTCAAGACTGCAAAGTATTTAACAGGCGTTAAAACAATTGATGATTTTCGTTCCATTAATTCCGGAACAGCTATAAAGCTAGAAAATGATACCGGTGTTTTTGAAGTAACTACCCCAGGCAGATATACCATTTATGCTCAAGATTACCGAGGTAATAAAGTTATATCATACGTTAATGCAAAAATTATAAAGTCAACAGCTTTATCATTAAATCGTTTAAATAAAACCCTTGGTGTCGGAAAGTTCTTCCGATTATGGCCTTCATTAGGTCCAGATAATAGTACAGATCAAGTAACTTATGTAAGTTCAAATCCTTCCGTTGTTACCGTAAGTAAATGGGGATTACTAAAGGGAATCTCCCCTGGGAAGGCTACTATAACAGCTACAACCTCAAGCGGTATAAAGAGAACATGCGTCGTTACAGTAAAGTATCCTAAGGAATAATTTCCTTATGGTCTTATACTATTAATTATGATTTCGTGTTATTAGCTAAGGTTTTATGTTATTAATTATGTTTTTGCACAATAAAAGACTAGGTATGCATTAAATCATAAGACAAAGAACAAATTTTTATAATAAACAAAAGGGTCTGCTACAAAATAGAATTTTACTTCCATTTTGCGGCAGACCCTTTTATTAGTTTCTAATAGTTATTACGCTAATAATTCTTCCATTTCATCGATTAATTTTCCGAACACTTCAAGTGCTTCCTTAATTGGTGTCGCTGTTGACATATCAACACCTGCAATTTTTAACAATGAAATTGGATCATAAGAGGAACCGCTGCTTAAGAATTTAAGATAATCTTTTACCGCTGGTTCACCCTCTGTTAAGATACGATTTGATAATGCAATAGCAGCTGAATATCCTGTAGCATATTGATATACATAATAGTTGTAATAAAAATGAGGAATTCTTGCCCATTCTACGTCAATTTCATGATCAACTACGATATCTTCTCCAAAATATTTTACATTTAAGTCATGATAAGCATCGCATAAAACATCTGCTGTTAAACTTACCCCTTGTTCAACCATACGATTGATAAGTAACTCAAACTCTGCAAACATTGTCTGTCTAAATAATGTACCTCTAAACTTCTCTAAGAAATGATTGATTAAATAAGCTCTTTGCATTTTATCTGTTGTGTTCTTTAATAAATATTGCATTAATAAAGATTCATTGCATGTAGATGCAACTTCAGCAACAAATATTTTATAATCAGAATATATGGTAGGTTGTGTTGCATTTGATAGGTAAGAATGTAGGGCATGACCCATCTCATGAGCAAGTGTAAACTCGCTATCTAATGTATCTGCATAGTTCATTAATACATATGGATGCACTTTTGCACCTGCTGAATAAGCACCACTTCGTTTTCCTTCATTTTCATAAATATCAACCCAACGATTATTAAAACCATTCTTTAAGATTTCTAAATACTCCTTACCTAATGGTTCTAACGCCTTGATAATTGTGTCTTTTGCTTCCTCATAAGGAATCTCAACATCCATATTAGGTACTACTGGTGCATAAAGGTCATACATATGCAACTCATCTAAGTTCATTAATTTTTTGCGAAGCTTTACATAGCGATGCATATAAGACATATTGTCATTTACAGCGTCAACTAAATTATAATAAACGTCAACTGGAACTTCTGTTTCATCCAAAGCTGCATGTAAAGAAGATTCATATTTTCTTGCATTTGCAAAGAACTGAAGCTGTTTTACTTGTGCATTTAAAATAGCTGCTGTTGTATTCTTATACTGTCCATAAACAGAATATAATGCCTGAAATGCCTCTTTACGAACTTCTCTATTAGAACTTTCCATAAACGGTATATAATTACCATGTGTTAGACGCACTTTCTTACCATCTTTATCTGTTATTTCTGGGAATACTAAGTCCGCATTGTTAAATACTCCAAAAATATCAGCAGCGGAGTTCGCTACTTCACCAACTTCTGCAAGTATCTTTTCTTCTTTCTCTGATAAAGTATGTTCCATCTTTCTACGTTTTCTTAAAATATCAAGTTCATAAAGACGTAATTCTTCATTTTCCTTAAAGAATGATTGTAATGTATCTTCCGGTATTTCAATAATTTCAGGACCTTCAAAGGACGCTGCCCCTGAGATTTCAACATACAAGGACATAACGGATCCATACATTGATTGATAAGTTGAGTTCTTTGTATCCTCATCCTTTTTTCTTGCTGCATAATTCAATAAATTATCTAATTCAAGTGATACTTCATCGCTTAAACGGTAGTAATCTAATAATGTATTTGCTGAACTACCTAATTTACCTTTAAATTCTTGCAATTCTTTTGGAAATCTTTTTGCTGCATTATACGCCTCATAAAATGCTTCATCACTTATAAATAAATCCTTTAAGTTCCAAGTAAATTGTTCTTCTACCTCAGAACGTTTTTTTAATTCTTTTGCCATATTCTTACCATTCCTTTCCTTAATCGTAGTCTAATATATATGATATCTATACTACTCGTCTTTTTTATGTAGTTTTCTCTTTATTTCTAATTCAGATTCAATAATCGTAATATTTAATTCTTTCATCAGATCAATCTCATATGGTGTAACCTTATTGCCGTTTTCATCCGTAATAATACGAACAATTGGACGCAGTGGTACGTTTTGATTTTGATCCTTAATGATTGCAAGCATTCGATTCGATAATAAAACCAGTGACCCATTAGGGTAGATTGCAATTTGCCTAATGAATAATTGCACTAATTCAGGTGCAAAAAAGGTTCCTGATTTTTCGATTAGATAATCGACCGCTTTATTGGTCGGCCATCTTTCTCGATAACATCGATCCGTTGTTAAGGCATCATACACATCTGCAATAGCAACGATTTTAGAAAACTCATGCAATTGATTTTCCTTTAATCCAAAAGGATAACCTGAACCATCTAGCCTTTCATGATGTGTAATTGCTATCTTTCGTGATATTTCAGGAAGTGCAGCCCCACGCTGGAGTATTTGATATCCTGCCTCCACATGTTGCTTCACATATTCATATTCATCATCTGTTAATTTCTCTTTTTTATATAAAATTTTTGCATCCAATGCAACTTTACCAATGTCATGCAATAAAGTTCCAATGGCTAATTGTTGCATTGCAGCTCTACTATAGTTTAGCGCTCTTCCTATCAACAAGGAATATACACAAACACTTACCGAATGATAATATGTATACTCATCGCTTGCTCCGATATCATTCAAACTCACTTGTACATCCTTATTTCGAATTACCTCTACTATAATATCATCAACACTATCCGATAAGCTTGATAAACTCATTGATTTTTTTTCTAAACAACTTTCAATGGTGTTCCTAAGAACTAATTTACAAGTTGTTCTTGTTTGTTCTGTTATTGCATCTGGAATTTCTATTCCCTTGCTCTGTTCATCTTCTACATATACGTAACGTATTCCCATACGCTCTAGATTCGGTATAAATCTACTTATACCTCGGCTACCGGCCTTTAAAACAAGTGCATCCCTTTGATATACAGAGCGCGCTAGAACCATGTCAGGTTTCAACATCTCAATGGATACCAATCTCATCCGTTTACCTCTCTTTTAATTCAAATCTTTTATAGACTCTCCCTCATATAGTTCGACATCCATAGTGACATGTTCAATCATTGTTGCCATTGGATTTTCCATTAAATTTATTAATTTTATTGCTGCCAATTCTCCAATTTTATCTGTATCTTGCTTGATTGTAGTTAACTTAGGTTCTAATGCCTGAGAAATTGAAATACCATCATAGCCTGCTACAGAGATATCTTTTGGCATACTTAACCCACGACGTTTGATTGCTTTTATAACTCCTAATGCCGCATAATCATCAGGAGCTATAATGCAAGTTGGTCGATCGCTTAAATCTAATAGTTCGTTTGTAAGTTCCTCTGCTAGCTTATCACTACGATACTCACTTTGCTTATAATAATATTCAGGTATTGAAATATTATGTTCCATTAAAACTTGATTAAAGGAAGCTAAGCGATTATGCGTAACCGTTGATTTTGTTCCATGAATATAAGCAATCTTTTTATGACCTTTTGATATAATATACTCTGTTAACTTCCTCATTCCCTTAGCATTATCCGATAAAATACTAATTGCATTGCTAAAGGAATGATCAATTGTAACAACAGAGAAATCACTGTTTATTACTTCAATCACTTCTGGGTTTGTAAAATCCGCACATACAATGCAAACTCCATCAAAATCTCTATATTTGCAATGCTCCAAAAATGTCATTTTACGATTCCCAATATTATTCTCGATAAAAGTAATGTCATAACCTCTTTTGCTAGCTTCCTCTCGAAACGATGCTAGTATATACGCGAAATACTCATTTTTTAACCCATAAGATGCTAAGGTGTCAAATAAAACACCTATATTATAAGACTTTTTAAGCTTTAGTTGTCTAGCATATGCATTCGGCACATAACCTAATTCTTCTGCAACTCTTAATACTTCTTTTTTTGTTTCTTCTCCTATTTCACGATATCCGTTTAATACCTTACTAACCGTTGAAACAGATACACCACACTTTAATGAAATATCTCTTATCGTAACCATCGTTTTCTCTCCGTAAACTCATCAATCCATTTTAACTGCCCTTTTTATCTGTTTATATACTAATCCACCTAAAATCCCAATTAGTATTCCAGTAATGATTCCACCCACCATTAAAAATGGAAAGTAATACATCATCCCTCTGCCAAGTACATACATTGCCACCATAACTTGTCCCATATTATGGGCAACACCTCCAGAAACGCTGACCCCAACAATGCTAAATGCCTTACTCTTCTTTAGAACAACCATAACAATATAACTAAGTATCGCCCCTGCTAAACTATACCAAAGACTATACAAATTACCGAATGTAAAGCTTACTAGCACGACACGTATTACGGATAAAACCAATGCTGACTTTGCATCCAATAGATAAAGTGCTAGTAATACTACTAAATTAGCAAGCCCTAACTTTATTCCTGGTACTACAAAATGAAAGGAGATGACACTTTCAACATAACTTAAGATAAATGCTAAGGCGATCAACATTCCAAAAATAGCTACTTTTTTTGTTTGATTTTTTTGCATGAAACACAAGCCTTTCCAAATTCTATTGTAGGAACCATTTAACATACGAAATGCGAATGTTTACTAGATTATATAACAATATTCCCCGTTTCACAATAGTTTACTAAGAAATGAAAGAACTGTCGCAAAATAGAATTCGTACATATCTAAAACTCTACCTTGCGACAGTCCCTTTTAAAGAGATTTTTAATTTTCAGTTTTCATCGCTTCAATTGCACTTATTTTTGTTGCACGTCTAGCTGGAAAATAACCAGAAATTACGCCAACGAGAATTGAGAAAAGTGCCGCTACAAATGGAAGCCATATTGGTATTTGAGAGAATTGTGCACCTGAATTATCACCGTACATTCCACCATTTCCCACTAAACTTCCTAGTAAGCTTCCTCCATATTTATTTATAAAGTAAGACGCTAAGTAGCTAAAGCCAATTCCGATAATACCACCAATTAATCCAATGATACCTGCTTCAAATAAAAACAACTTTTTAACATCTTTCACAAGACAACCAAGCACCTTCATGATACCTATTTCCTTGGTTCTTTCGTAAATAGACATAACCATAGTATTTGCTATATTAATTGCAGAAACTAACATGGCAATACCACCTATGGCACCTAATACCATTTGAAGCATATCTGCTGTTTCAAGATACCCTTCTAGATATTGCATGTCACTTGTTGTTTTATATCCCATTGCTTCAATTTCATCTTGTACCTGAGTAACATTCTTCATACTATCTACGTTAATTTGTATTGTTTGGTAGTTTTCCAAAGAAGCCATTGCTTTCTTTCGGTCTTCTATCTTTAATGTAGATGCGTATTTTTTATAAATACTCTTGTAGTATTCGATATCCATATAAATATTGTAATTATATTGCCAGTTTGTACTTTCTTGTAAAAGTCCATACTTATCCACCTTTACATTAAGTGGCTTTTTCTTATCATTGACTTGATAGTCCTGGAAACTAAATGTCAACTTATCTTTTCCAAGCTCAACCGTCTTTGTCTTACGTGTTCTTCCTGAATAATATGAAAACTCGTATAATGATTGTGAACCAAATATAATTACATTATTCTCCTCTGGTGTAATCATTGTCCCTTCTGAAATCTCTGGCATTCCAAAGTCTTTAAAAGTGCTTGAATCCATTGCAATAATATTTCCCCAAGAATAATATTTACCACTCATAAATTGGACTCCTGCTTGGTAAATTGGCGAAACACTCTTAACATGTTTTATACCTTTTATCTGCTCAACTACACTATCATCTAATTTCTGCTCCTTAGATGCCCAATTTCCGTCTTCTGTTTCATAGTATTGATTTTTAGAAATGGTAATTATTGTCATACTTCCATTTTGAATAATTGCATCATTGAAGCTCTTATTCACACCAATACCAATAGAAACCATTACTACGATAGAAATCGTACCAATCACCATACCAATGACCGTTAGTGAAGTTCTAGCTTTTCTACGACCGAGATTTCTAAGACCCATTTTAATTAAGTCACTAATCCTCATATAAATCAAATCCTTTTTTGATTCTCTTCTTAGCCAATAAGATACCTAACACAATACTAACGATTAAAGTTGCCCCTGTAATACCTCCGACAAATCCCCAAGAGCTTAGTACGGAACCTCCGTTATCAGAAGGCATCCCTTCTCCCATATCTCCGGCATCAATTCCAGATCCACCGCCCATCATTACACTGGTACTATCGGCGCTAACTGCCACATTATTTATTACATTAAACCCACTATTAAGTATTACTGTTGTGTCAAACGCTTCATTCATTATAATCTGCATAATAACCTCTTTCTGCAGTATTTGATCTACTACCCTAGCAATCAAATACTGCTAATTATGAAATTCAAAACCTCTTTTCAACCACATATTTTAAACTTCTTTTAAGAAAAAATATTTAATTTAAGGTCCTATCATTTATAATTTTTCTTCTGCCTTCTCCATCTTACGTTTGTGCATCTTAATGATTATAATACGAACTACAGGTACGACTACACAAACGATAGCTACTTGAATAAGAATGAATGCCCATAATGGCACGATATCTTTTTTAGCAACTACTACATCGCCGCCATTCACTGGTAAATCATCACCGCCATTAAAGTCTGGATCTGGCATCATTTGTCCTTGTATATATGTCTCAGGCATTTCTTTATTCACAGTAACTTCTTCCCCATTACTATCTTCGAAGTGAATAACAATTGTCCCTTTTGCCATTCCTTCAACCAATGGAATTAAACTTACTTCAATAAACTCAGAGTTTCCAGCTTCCATAGATCCTTGTATATACTTTTCACCAGTATCTAATTGATAATCTCCTTCAAAAGTAAAATACACATTACTTAATGTTGATTTTCCCATATTATAAAATTCAAAACTAACACTTGTTGCTTGATTTACCGTTGGTACGTCATAGGAACCGATGGCAATATTCTCAATTACAGGTCTCGCATTTTCAACCGCTTGTAATCGTAAAACATTTTCTTCTTTCACTCCACCAGCTTCTTCATCAACCTTTGACATATCATCGTATTCATATTCTACTGAAATATTAAGTTCATAAGCTCCTGTTGCTGTATCAGCCTTTACTTTCATTGGCATTGTACTTGTAACTGTTTCTCCTGGTTTAATCTGCTCAATATAAAAGCTGTTTGTTCCCTTACTTGCAGAGAATACATTATCTTTTTGAGAGATTGTTACCTTAATGTTTCTTGCTGATTTAGAAGAGTGTGTATTCTTTAAATCAAATGTAAAATTAAACTCTGAACCCGCACGTAATTCTTCTGGATCTGTGCTAGAATCACTTACTATTAACTTAGGTTTGCTATTACCACTATTTGTTATGTTTAATATGTAAACTGTAGTTTCAAGGCTTTGTGCCTTTCCGCTGCTATCTTTAAAAGTACTACCGAGTTTTAATTGATTTAATCCCTCGGATGCTCCATTTGCGATTTTAAATTGTAAGGAAACACTTTTCTTTTCACCTGCAGTAAGTTTACCTATATTCACTTCTGGTTCAGGTGTAACAGGCTCTATCCCCGTACCAGCCGCCAAATCTTTCGGTCCAACTTTAACATCCGTTACTGTTTTGTTTCCCTTATTCTGTATCATAAAAGATAAAGTTACCGTATCTCCAACCTTAGGTTCAGAAGGACTTTGAGTAACGTTTGATATTTCAACTTCACTTGTGGTTTCTTCTGCATCTGGTTGCACTACAGTAATATAGTACTTAGAAACTACGGAGTGACTCTCTCCTGCACTATCAACAAAATCTACTTGAACAGCTATTTCATTTAATCCGGCTTTTGCTGTCTTTGATACTACAAGTGGTACCTTAAATTCTGCATTTTTTCCAGCTGCAATATCATTTACGCTAATTCCATCAGACTTAAAGCTTGCTATGATACCACTTTCAACACCTAATCCACTAGGAACTGTTATCTTTATTTTTTTAGCCGCTTGTTTTCCGATGTTTTCTATCGTACCACTTAAATCTATTTCTGAACCTGCTAAAACTTCTTTATTTAACGCAGTGCTTCCTAGAACTAAGCTGGCATCATCTGTGGAGGCGACACTTGTGGCCTTAATATTAACATAGATATTTTTTTCTACGGAACTTTCCACACCATCTGCATCTTTATATGTAATTTTAGCTGTTAAGGTAATAAAACCTTCCTTCGCAGTTGGAAGAACCTTAATAGGAAGGGTCATTTTTTGTTTTCCGCCTGCTTTTAAGTCACCAACTTTAATGTTATCTACCGCATAACCTGGTGCTAAACCAGTTTCAGCATAGTTTATTGTTAGGTATGTATTTAATGCACCAATTTGGCCTTCATTGCTTATATCAAAGTTAAGATCAAAGGTATTTCCTACAGCAGCACTTCCCTCATCATATTGAATATTACTTATTGCAATTTGTGTAGGATTTTTCTCAAATGGAACACGAATACTTAGTTTATGTTCTTCTGTTATTTGTGTAACTGTTTCCTCCAAATAATCATAAGTAAACTTGATTCCTAAATCATAATTACCGATTTTTGCACTATCCTTCATATATACATCAAACTCAACATAAGTGTAGTCAGAATTACCAATTAATGAAGTATCCTGATCATGTTGTGTGAGTTTAACATTACTTGTTGTAAACGGAGCTTTGTCATCATATGTCGTTACAACAATCGGATTATATGCATAGCTACTCACCGCCATAAATGGTACTTTTACATGTACTGTAGCACCTGGCTCAGCTTCTATTACTCTTGAATATTTACTATCGATTAAAAGATTGGCGGTATCTGCCTTTGCTACATTTACCCCACTAAGGCCCGTTAGTATTAATGCAAGTGCAAGCAATAATGCAAAGATTCTTTTTCTTTTCATTCTTTTACCCTCTTCTTTCTACACGTTTTCCTCAGGACTCTGAGGTAATTCTTCTTTGTTTTTGCTTTCATTTGTATTTGCAGCTGTAATTATAGATTCCTCATCCGTTACAGCTATATCTGCTTTTTCATCCATAGCATTGCTATTTGCAATGCTATTTGCAATGCCATTAGTACTGTTATCATCGGTGTCAACAGTTATACTATTATCTATACTAATAGTACTTGTATCACCATTGGCATCGATATTAATATCGCTATCAACATCACTATTATCTATATCTTCCATAGATACTTCGTGGACAATTTCAATGCTTTGAATCTTACCATCTAAAATATGTATAATTTTATCAGCAAACTCTGCCAAACGTTTATCATGTGTAACCATTACAATTGTCTGATGGTTATCCCTTGCCATGTCCTTAATCAATTCCATAACTTCCATCGTAGTTTTCGTATCCAAATTTCCTGTTGGCTCATCTGCAAACACAATTTCTGGCTTAGAAACAAACGCTCTTGCGATACCAACTCTTTGTTGCTGACCACCACTCATTTCTTTTGGCTTATGCTTAAGTCTAGTACCTAATCCAACTTTTACTAACATATCCTTTGCCATCTTTTTTCTTCGCTTTAGTGGAACTCTTTTAAAGACCAATGGAAATTCAACATTCTCAAGTGCCGTCATAGAGTTTATTAGATTATATGATTGAAATACAAAACCTAAATATTTCTGTCTAAACTTAGCAAGTTTATTCTCATTCATTTTATGAATGTTACGGCCTTTTATAATGATTTCACCTGCTGAGGCCTTTTCAATCCCTGCCATTAGGTTTAGTAATGTAGATTTACCGGAGCCTGAAGTACCAAGTAGACAACAAAATTCACCTTTATTAATTTCAAAACTTACGTCATCTACCGCACTTATGCGCTCTGAGCCCATGCGATATATCTTTTTCACATGTCGTACTTCAATTATAGGTTTAACCTCATTTTTCACCCTCACACCCTCTTTCCAACCTTTATTGATTAAACGCAAACCAAGTATATACTAACTTAAAAATGTTAAATTAATGATAAATTATTCTTAATTTTTCCTTACGTTTTGTACAAATTACCAGCTACTTTTCCAATAAGCGCTAAAAAGGTTGTCTTAATACACTAACTCCTTAGAAGAATAAATCTAAAACATACTCTTCCTTGAAAAAATGTATTAAGACAACCTAATAATTTATTACGTTTATTTAGTCAAATTATTTGTGTCACTTTCAACGAACATCTTAATCAGATCGACGCAATTATCAATTCCTATGGAATTGCTTTGTAATGCCAATTGATAATTTTCAATTCTTCCCCACTTTTCACTTGCATGATAGTTATAGTAGTTCGCTCTTCTTTTGTCAATTTTTGCTATTTGCTCTTCCGCTTTATTTGGTGATAAATTATCTGTACGAATTGCTCGTTCAACTCTAAACTTCATATCTGCCCAAATGAATACATTCACTACATTTGGTACATCTCTTAAAACATAGTTTGCACAACGTCCTACAATAACACATGGTCCTTCTGCTGCAACCTTACGTATTACATCCGACTGTGCTAAATAAATTCTATCATCAAGTGATAGATGTGAAAATCCAAGATCTTGATTACCATAAGAATTCATACCCATTGCTATGGAATATAATAAACTATTTGTTGCTTTATTTTCTGCATTTTCAAAAGCTGCTTCAGCAAATCCACTTTCTTTTGCTGCTCTAGTTATTAGCTCCTTATCATAGAATGGTATATTCAACTTTGCTGCCAGCTTTGCACCAATTTCTCTGCCGCCACTGCCATATTGCCTGCTGATAGTAATTATTTTATTCATATCAGTACCTCCATTCTTATGACCCACGGTAACAACAATTGATTTTCAAAAGTAACAAAACCCGTTACCAGCTTGTCACTGCGAGTCTTTTATATAAATAATTATATCACAGAATTTAGAAAAAATGAATAACTATTTATAGAATATTCCAGTATTTAATATAGAATTGACGTATTTTTTTAAACTGTTTGTAAAATGACTCTCTAAATTCGATAAAATACGACAATATCTCTTCAAATTCTTCCTTAGTAATTCTTTGATTCGAAAAGCGAGCTTTTAATAATAATGCTAAGACCTTTTCATACCCCTCTGGCAATGACTCATATTCATCTTTCAACCGTTCAAAAAACTGTTCATAAGTTTCGCTCTCCATTTTTTGAAACTTTAGAATCTTTAACATCTTTTCAATTTGACTGTATAAATACAGCGCTGATTCATTACGATGAAATGCATCATAACTATTTTTTTCTCTAAAATACCGTAATACCAGATAACGTAACCAACAAAGGCTTAGTAATAACAAGACCATACATAAGATAAAGATAATGTCTTTTAAAATGCTCGTACCAAATTTATCGTATTCTCCCGAGTTTGCTCCCCCAGTTATACTTGGGTTTGGACTAACTTCAGATTCTGTCGGATTAATACCTGTGGTTGGTGTTGGAGCATTGGTTGCTGTAACCTCTGGTTTTTCCGTTGGCTTTGGTGTATTCGTTGGCAAAGGTGTCGGCGATGGTATATTGGAAACTTCATTTTGTATCGTATTATTTATTGAATTTATTCCATTCATTGAGTAGCCGGCAGTTACTTCAATTGGCAACCAGCCAACACCATCCATATAAACTTCTACCCAAGCATGTGCATTGGTATCATGGATCTCAACGGTTCTATTCCTCGTCTGATACAGCCTTTCGTTTCCGTTGTTGTCATACATTTGAAAAGACGTAATATCTCCAGCTCTCCCATGATTAATATCATTTTCCGTAACAATATAACCCTCCACATATCTAGCAGGCACTCCATAATATCGTAAAAGCATAACAGCTGCAGATGCATAATGAGCGCAATATCCTCTTCTCGAATCAAATAAGAAATATTCAATGTAATCTTGACCTTTGGGAAGTGCTCCTGGTGATAATGTATATGAGGTAGTATTCGATAAATAACTTGTTACCATATTAACAACTCTAATCATAGAATCGGTATCATATGCTTTTGGCACGCCCAGCTCAATCTTCGTAAGTCTTTGAAATTTATCTACTGGAATACCTACATATGTTTCATATACAAATTTTCTATAGTTTTCTTCAAATTCTAAAAATTGTGAATACCTATAATCATCTTGAATGGAGATATAATCCTGTAAATTCTTGAATTTATAGAGATTATCAGCTAGAGTGTCCACCATTGTTAATTTATAATATGAATAATTATAAAATGATTTATTTCTCATTGGTTTCGCATATAAATCAGAAATTGATAAAAAATCTCCCGTTGGTAACTCCCCTAGAAAATAAGGTGCATACATAAAATTTTCATTTGCATTCACATAGTCAATGTCTAAAGTAAAACGCTTTAATAAACCAAATGGATTTGCATCAGCACCCTCTAATTTGTTCGTCGAAAATGATATTACACCATTAAGGAATAAGTTTAAGTACTCATTACTTAAATTTTCTCCAGTAAAAGCTCCACCACCATAAGTTTCTACAATGGATCTATATTTCTTTTCTGCATCCCTATTTAAATCCTCCCATGATGTTCCTGTATAGGTGGCACCTGCAAATCCCTTTAAATATAAACTGCCCGATTCTGCAGGCATCGTTAATTTAAACACCGTCTTATTTGTAAATTCCACCTTAGGCGTCGCTGATAATTTACCTCCTGACAAGCCTCCACCCATTGTTCCAGTACCTTTAAAAGCACCTTCATTATTAAATAAATTTAACTGTTCAAATTTTTTACTTACATCATTGACGAAATCTTCAAAAGAAAAATTCATAAGTGTTGATTGTATATTGATTTTTGTTTCTGTAAAGTCAACATATTTGCTATATGTTTTTGGAGAAAACAAAATTAAAATAACAATTGTAATTATGCCTAAAAGCCCTCCTACTACAGCACCAACTTTTAATCGTACAATTTGCTTATATTCAACTTTAGTATCCTTCATTGATGTCTCGTGACGCTTTGGTTCAATCTTTTTACGAAATGCCCGGATATCCATTGCAAATATAGTATAAACAAATAGTATATACATTACTAAAGCATAAGGATTCGGTATTACACCAACGAAAAATCCAGACAACACAAAAAGAAGAGATACAAAGATATATACACTTTTTCTCTTCTCTCTTACAATTAATAAAGAGAGTAAAATTCCAAGAAGTTGCATAATAACAATAAGTAAAAGGGTTAAACAAAGTACCTTTGAAAGCTCAGTTTTATATTTTACTACTGACATATTAAAATAATAATTTAACTTATCAATGATTGCATTCTCTAGATGATAAAATCCATTTAGTAAGTATGCTTTATATTTAATGATTAGATAAATAATTACAACTGCAGTAATTGGTATCGAATATTTTAAGTATTGATAAAAATAAAAGATAAACCAATAGAAAACAGTTGTAGCTATGCTAGCTAATATAATTACATCTTTCATATAGCTTAAATCAAAACTACTGGCAAAACATATGATTGGTGTGTAGATTCCAAGCCAAACAAGAAATAACTGTAAGATATAAAACCAAGTAAAGTCCTTGTAATTTGTAACAGATGTTACCTTAATACTTTTCCCCAGTGAGATACTATCGATTTGAAATTTTTGTTTTTTATTTTTCTTTCCCATGATCTCACCGTCCTTTACGAGTGGAATAACTCGTCTGGATTTATGAAATTAAAACCAGTACTTGTAATCCAGTTATGCTCTACACTCTCAGTAAGTTGTGACTCTTTTGAAATCGCTATGATATGACACCAGGCATTTCTTTTGCAAGCTTCTAGCTCTTGTAAGGCAATCTCTGTTAGCACTGGTGTAACATAAAAGATGTTTGTATATCCTTCTTTTTCAAATTCTGCAGCATGAAAACGAACAACCGCATCAGAAAATACATATAATTTACTTTGAAATATATATGAGAATGTTTCATACAAATCCTCTTCCTTCTCGATTTTACTTCTCTTACATATTCCATCATAATTGTCATACCACGCGATAAAATGTTGTTGTTTACTTAATATCATGGAAAAAGATAAGGACAGTACAGCTTGAAGAGCAGCATCCACCTCTTTTAGCGTATTTTTATTATTTGCACAAAGTTCAAGCAAAATCACCACGGAACAATCAATTGGAAGTCCAAACTCTTTTACCATAAGTGCATCTTCCTTTAAGCTTAACTTCCAATGGATGTGATTCATTCGATCTCCTTCTTTATATTCATGAATTGAAAAAATTTCAGAGGAATCATCACCACTTTTTATTGTGGAATAAATATCACTTTGCAATAAAACATTTGGATTCTCCCAAACTAACTTTCCTTCAATTATATAAAACTCCGGTATAATTGAAATCGTAAGTTCCTTAGATATCTGTTTTTTAAATGAAAATATATTCAAATAGTCATATAAGCGTATGGTTTCCACAGCAAACGTTATATTTCCACAATACATACTGGAAAAATGTACTGTTAGCTTTTGTTCATTGCTTGCATCAACGAAACTAGTTAAGTTTTCTTTTTTTGTAGCCTCCTCATAGTGATGGCCATATTTTGTCTTTACAACTAGCCTTGCCACTGGAAATATTGTGGGATTTTTAATTAATATCTCAACTTCTATTTCTTTATTTTTCTTTTCAATTTTCGATGCACTAGCCACAGAAACTTGTAATTTACTCCTTACGTACCACGCAATTGCTGCCAACACAACCGGAAATAACACTGCAACCAAAAAAATAAGGCTCATTACATAAGAATCATAAAGAATTGACAGGAACCCCAAAATAATGAGCAGTAGTAAATAAATTATCTTCCGTCGTAACATAATTTCACCCTTACTCCTATTTTAGAATCAATCTTGGAGCAGGTACCTGTTCCAAAATGTTGTCAATTAAATCATATATGGTTACATGATTCACCCTCGCTTTTGGCTGTAATATCATACGGTGTGCTGTAACATCCTTAAATACACTAGCTACGTCATCTGGTATTACATAACTTCTTCCTTTTAAAAACGCATTTGCTTTTGCCATACTAGTTAATGCTAAGGTGCCTCTTGGGCTTACGCCAAGTGCTATTAATTCCTGTTCTCTTGTTGCTAAAACAAGTTTTGCTATATACTCATAAACAGCATCGTGCACATATATATTATCCACCATTTCTTGAATAAATAATAACTCTTCTCTACTAACAACACCATTGACGTTAGAAAGGGGCTCATTTGCTTGTCGTCCCTTTAATATTTCAATTTCACTTAAAATATCTGGATACCCCATACTAAGTCTTACCATAAAACGATCCAACTGCGATTCAGGTAGCATTTGCGTTCCTACCGAGCCAATGGGATTTTGTGTTGCAATGACGGTAAATGGTTTTGGAATTTCCATCGTAACACTATCTACCGTCACTTTTCCTTCCTCCATTACTTCTAGCAGCGCTGATTGTGTCTTTGAGGAAGTTCGATTGATTTCATCTGCTAAAAACATATTACATATAATACTGCCAGGTTTATATACGGGATCTCCACCATCTTTGCTATACATATGAAATCCAACAACATCGGATGGAAGAACATCCGGTGTAAATTGCAAACGATGATATTCTAGCTCCATTGCTTTAGAAAATGCTAGTGCTAGGGTCGTTTTACCAACTCCAGGAATATCTTCAATTAATATATGCCCCTTTGCAAGAATTGCGGTCAATACTTTATGAATAACTTCATCCTTACCTATCACTACTTTTTTTATTTCTTGTTTAATTAAATTCGCTTTTGCAACATGCTGTTCCATAATTACCTCTTTTCCGCTCAATCCTTCTCATCTATTTAAATCTAGTTATCTTCATCTCATTAGTATCTGTTTCTTTCTAGATAAATATACCTTATTTAGGATAAAATGACAAGTTTTTCATAATTATAGAAGGCATGTTGCATAATTAAAATCGAGACTAAAATTAAGCTTCTTCATTTAAGAATTGCGTTGTAAAAAAGGGTATAAAAAAACACCTCCTACAATAAATTGTAGGGGCGAGAATATTCGCGGTACCACCCTATTTTATTAATATGTCACCATATTAACCTCATCAAGTACAAATCATACTCTAGTTCTGTAACGGGAACACACGTCATAGCATCACCTACCTGCGCTTTAAGAAATATCATTCATTAATTGGCCGATAAGATCCGTATGCTGCTCCAAGACTTGTTTCATAAAAGCATCCATTATTCCCTCTCAGCATCCAGGAATTTCTCTGTAAATTTCTTCTTTTATTACTCTTCTCTTCATCGCATTTCATAATTTTTCACATTATAATTCAATTTACTATATTTGTCAACCAGTTAAATCACTTATTCAATAATAAACCTAAAGCAGCATTACTTTTTTTAATATAAAGCAGCATTACTTTTTTAAAGCTAATGCATCATTACCTATTTAACTGTAAAACGCTCATAACTTAGTCTTCTATGCTCTTTAAGCAACTGGAACAACTCACAGCTTATAAATGCTTTTACTTTCATCAACACTCTAATATATAAATAAAAGAAAAATGGAACCATTATCGTTACATCCTTTCTATATATGTTTGTTTTAAAGTATTACCATTTTTCTTTTTTCTACATACAAATTATGAGTTTTATTATACAAATACATCAACTATACTTTATTTTTCCATTTGAATCATTCTGTTGACAACAATTCATCAATACGCTATAATCGTAATACAAATAAGGGAGTAGTTAGCACTCTGAGTGTAATAAAGTCAACATAATGATACGAAATTTCTATCTGGCTTTATTTTAAATAGCGAGACTTATCTGTGGTACGCCACAGATAGGTCTTTTTTTATGTCTGCACTAAAATTAAATACGAAAGGGAAATTATTATGAGTTCTTTGGAATTATTTATTTTAGCAATTGGCCTATCGATGGATGCTTTTGCTGTTGCGGTCTGTAAGGGCCTATCTATGAAAAAATTTAGTTTAAAGAAAGCTGGAATTGTTGGTTTGTACTTCGGCTTTTTACAAGCATTTATGCCTTTGATTGGCTTTCTTCTTGGGGTTAATTTCCGTGAAAAAATTGAATCCGTAGACCACTGGATTGCATTTATTCTATTACTTTTAATTGGTGGTAATATGATAAAAGAATCCTTTAGTAAAGATAACGAGACATCAAATGATTCCGTATCTTTTTCTAATATGATAGTTCTTGCAATTGCAACAAGCATTGATGCATTAGCCGTTGGTATCACTTTTGCATGCCTAACAGTAAATGTTCCAATCGCTGTGGCCTTCATTGGCGTTATAACATTTTCCTTATCTACACTTGGGGTAAAAATCGGGAATGTTTTTGGTGCAGTTTACAAATCAAAAGCTGAATTTGCCGGTGGTTTTATCTTAATTTTATTAGGCAGTAAAATACTATTAGAGCATTTAGGATTTCTATCTTTTTAAACCTTATATGAAGCATTGGTATATTGAACATAAGATGACGATACATTAAAGCTGTGTTAAGATTTCGCTAATTTTTACATTTATTGGTTGATTTTTTTGGGATAGTGAAATATGATAGCATAAGTTAAGTAAAAGACAAAAACAAAGGCGTTCAGAATTTTTTCTGTACGCCTTCTTTTTTGTTTAAAATTCACCTTTGTGTGACTCTATCTTACTTAGCATAAAATAAAATAACCTAATACAACAAAGACGTGTAGATATTATCTACGCGTCTATTTTGTTATTAGGGCAAGGGAGGATCATTTATGGATTTTAAAGTAACAGTGGACACCTTATGGGTAATTTTAGCGGCAATGCTTGTGTTTTTTATGAATTTAGGGTTTGCCGCAGTGGAAAGTGGCTTTGCAAGAGCAAAAAACACAGTAAATATCTTATCGAAAAACTTTATTGTATTTGCTGTATCATCCTTAGGCTACCTTCTCTTAGGTTGGGGACTCATGTACGGCGATGGAAATGGTTTTGTAGGATTAAAAGGATTATTTATGTTATCTGGCGCTGATAATTCACCAGCTGTTGGTGAAGCATACGAGGGTGTTTATTCTGCAATCTCATGGACTGGAATTCCATTCTATGCAAAATTTTTCTTTCAATTAGTATTCTGTGGAACAGCAGCCACAATTGTATCGGGGGCCGTTGCAGAGCGTATTAAGTATATTTCCTTTATTGTGTTCTCATTTTTCCTCACCTTAATCATTTACCCAATCGTGGGTCACTGGATCTGGGGTGGTGGATTCTTATCAAAACTTGGTATGTTTGATTTTGCAGGATGTAGCGTTGTGCACTCCGTAGGTGGATGGGCAGCCCTTGCTGGAGTATTAGTTCTTGGTCCTAGAGTTGGCAAATATACTAAAGACGGAAAGATAAATCCAATCCCTGGTCATAATTTAAGCCTTGCAACTATAGGATTATTTATACTTTGGTTAGGCTGGTTTGGATTTAATCCTGGTTCTACAATGGAAGCAAATCCTGCCTCAATCTCACATATCTTAATGACAACGAACACCTCTGCTATCGTTGCTGTTCTTACCTCAACTGCAACTGCTTGGATTGTTATTGGCAAACCAGATTTAGGTATGACGATTAATGGATGTCTTGCTGGTTTAGTAGGTATTACTGCTTCCTGTGCTTATGTTAGCGTTACAAGTTCCATTATTATTGGAGCAATCTGTGGAATCTTAGTTGTATTTGCAGTTATTTTAATTGATCGTGCTAAGATTGACGATCCAGTTGGTGCGATAGCTGTCCACTTAGTAAATGGTATCCTTGGAACTATTTTTGTTGGTCTCTTTGCAGAGGATGGTATTACAGGCGTAGCTACAGGCAATGGTTTATTTTACGGCGGAGGATTCGAACTTTTAGGAAAACAGCTACTCGGGATTATTTGTGTTGGTGCTTTTGTATTTACAGCATCATTAATTACATGGATTATTATTAAAAAAACTATTGGTCTTAGAGTTCCATTACATGAGGAGATAGAAGGTCTTGATATGAATGAACATGGTAATCAAGCTTACCCTGAATTTTTGACTAGAAAACCATCATACACACTTATTATGCAAGACTATCAATATGATAATAAAAAGCAAAATAACGAGGAGGGTAAAAAGCAATGAAACATATCAAAGCAATCATCCAACCAGACAGATTAAATGCAGTACGACAAGCATTAGAGCAAACAGAAAGTTATCGTGGAATTATCGTTACAGATGTTATGGGGCAGGGGAATCAAAAAGGTATTATTCAAGCTTGGCGTGGTGAAAAATTTCAAATGGATTTAATTCCAAAAGTTATGATTGATTTGGTTATAAAAGATACAGAGCTTGAGAAGGTTAAAAATATAATATTGAATGCAGCCAGATCAGGAGAAATTGGTGACGGTAAAATATTTGTTTATCAAGTTGAAGAAGTTATAAGGATACGCACCGGTGAAAAAGGAGAAGATGCCTTATAGTAATTCATAAAAAGGCTGTTGTCATATAGTTATTTAAAGTATTTAATAACTATATGGCAACAGCTTTTTTTTACTTTAATTATTATTAAGGCCTTAGGGCTTCAAAAGCACCATACACATCAATTTTACCATACCCCCAAACATTATTAATTGAATTATCCGGATTTTTTTGTGCCCCACGAATAAGCATTGTTCGAATTTCTATCCCATCAATTCCCGTATTATTACCTTTTAGTATTCCCCATTCAAGTAACATTGCATTAATTCCTGCTGCTTGAGCAGCGGCTGCCCCTGTTCCAGTAATCAATCCATACGAGTCCTTACTATTAAATGTAGGACATACAATATCAACACCCGGTGCAGCCAACTCTGGTTTTATTTGTCCCAATCTAGTTAATCCCCTACTGGCATTGTTATAGATACTATTTGTCTCTACATTATAAGCTGTTATGGTTGTAGCAAATCTAGAATTGCCTGGAGAAGTAATCGTAGTATCAGGATTCGGATTTATAAAGTAGGTTTCATCCGAAATCATACCATTTGCTGGAAGCCATACGTGATAATCAGATGTTTCTTTATCAAGATTATAAATACGAAATCTCCATAATCCTTCTGTTGGTAAATTAAATCGTACTAAAATCAATTGATCTCCAGTTGTCCCTTCAGAAATAATATTATTTAGCCAAATTGTTGTAGGCTCAAAAATAAATCGAAACACCCGGCAATCTCGTAATGTGGGATATACCTGCGCTATATATTCCCCCGTTGGAGAAGTAATATCAATAGATACCCTAAACGGCGTACTTTTCCATAATTCCATTGCAAATCCTGGTTCATTACTCCCTACTCTAACTTGAAATTCACTAAACTCATTACTCGCATCAAGCATTCCATAGTAGTGTCTTCGTGCAAGTCCCTCATTACCAGCAGAGACTGCTACTGCCAAACCTGCCTGATTCGATATCTCTGATATATAACTACTTAGTACTCCTCTGCCATCATGGCTTCCTTGACTTGATCCAACTGCAAGACATATAGAGAGAGGTTTTCTTAAAATATTTGCTTGTTGCATTACATAATTTAAAGCAAATAATATATCTGTTTCTTGATAACATACTGACTCTAGAGGAATACAAAACATTTCCTTAGTAATATTCTTTGCCTGCTTTAATTTTACAACTATAAACTCGGCATCTGTGACCACTCCACTAAAATCAGCATTTATTTTCTCATTTCCTCCAATAATTCCAGCAATTGCTGTACCATGTCCGGTATCATCTGTGCTAGGTACAATATCAAGGGGATTTTCAGAATTTAATGCAGAATCTATCATATCTCTAGTATAAACCGTACCATATAGAACATCATTCGATATAGCATTCGAGTCATTTATCGTTTGATCCCATATAGAAGTAATTCTAGTAGTATTATCTCGGTTAATAAAAGCCTCATGAAGATAATTGACTCCGGTATCGATAACTGCAACTAAAATTCCCTGCCCCCTCATTCCAAGGTTAGGATTTCTTTGTACCTCAGTTACTCCTGAAGCATTCAGACTTAAACTAGCTTCAGTAGTATAACAAAATGGAAATCCATGATAACCAAATTGCTCTATACTACATCTATTAATTAAATTGACTGGTATATTAATCATGGAATAACTGCTGTTAATGGGAATTACCTCATACGTCGATAGATATGGTTGCAAAAGACGATTTTCAACAATTATGTCTGCATAATCCTCACTCACTATTTTATTATCCATACTTAAGCCTCTGCATTCTTTTTCTTCTTATATAAATATGATATATCTTAGTGGTCAGTGACAATTTTTAATTATTTCTAAAAATCTAAAAAACACCATCAACCGATGGTGTTTCTTATTAAATCACATATAACTCCGTTGCAATTTTATAACTTAATTGAACATTCCTTTCATCATTGACTAAAGTAAACATTCCTTCAAATGGTCCAATCTCCTTAATAACATATTCATCACCAATGGATATGCCAACCTGATAAAGATAATCTAGTATCTCCTTATCCTCAGGGACGCCCATGATTTTACAAGTCTGACCAACCATACACGTACTTAGTGGAAATAACTTAGTCGTATACTCCTCATCGTTATCTCTAGGTATTTTACCGCCATGTGGACATACCTCGGGATAATTTAAAAATTGATCCAATCGTTCTATCATTTTGTCTGAAGTTACATGCTCTAATTGTTCCGCTTCTTCATGTACTTCTGACCAAGTATATCCTAAATGTTGCATTAAAAAGACTTCCCACAGTTTATGCTTTCTCACTAATGAAGCAGCCTCTTTTATGCCTTTCTTAGTTATTACAATATTGTGATATGGAATGTATTCCACATAACCTTCTTTTTCTAATTTCTTTAACATCTCACTTACAGAAGCCGCGCTGACACCTAATTCTTTCATTATATATTTGTTATTCACTTCTTCATTCCTTAGATCAGCTTCATATATAATTTTTAAATAATCTTCTTTGCTCTGTGTCATTGTTTGTTACTCCTTTTGGTATAGCTCTTCGTAAGTTTAATTTTATCTGATTGTTTTAATCTAAACAACTAAAGTTGCGATCATCAAAACACTTAATACTTCTAGTAAAACAATTAATTTTCTTTTTAATAAATTCATAATTACATCCTCCATCCGTTTTAATATTAATATCTATATCCACGTTTCATTTAAATTTATATTAGTTTGTTCTAAATACATCTTTTTTAATTATCAGATGCTTAGTTTTCTTTTAGTAATTTTAGTAATTTTAGTAATTTTAGTAATTTTATTAATTTTATTAATTTTATTAATTTTATTAATTTTTATGGATTAATGTATGTCTAATTTAATTTTTAGGCATGCCTTAATCTTATTTATAATATACCTTAAAATTTACATTTCGTCAATAGATAGAACACAAAAACATTTTATTTTTAATGAGCAAGAATAAATTCTGAGCACGATGATAGCAAACCTTACAATTCTCTAATTCTTTTGTTAAAAACCATACAATTATAACTTTATAATTATATAATTTGTTTGACACATATACTTTATTTTGATATAGTACCCATTAGGGAATGAAGTTCTCCCATGGCTTAGACCTAAACCGCACATATGCTGATGACTTCTGTGATACATATCGCAGGACTCATCAGCTTTTTTTGTGTCTTTGATTATGAGAATTTTATTCATCATCTAATTGGAGGTTTTTATGTTAACTAGTTTAGCTCTTATTTTTTTACTAGGATTATTTCTAAGCTCGATTTTTAAGAAATTAAAATTACCTGGTTTACTTGGCATGATAATTACAGGAATGCTTTTAAGTCCTTATGCTTTTAACTTACTGGATGATTCGATTCTAGGAATTTCACCTGATTTACGCCAGTTTGCATTAGTTATTATCTTGACTCGTGCCGGTTTATCCCTAGACATTAGCGATTTAAAAAAAGTCGGACGTCCCGCAATATTAATGTGCTTTGTGCCAGCATGCTTTGAAATGTTCGGAGTTATTGTCCTTGCACCGAAACTTCTAAATGTAACTATACTAGAAGCAGCAATTATTGGTGCTACCATTGCGGCTGTCTCTCCTGCGGTTATTGTACCAAGAATGCTAAAGTTACTTGATGAAGGATATGGTAAGGAACATAGTATTCCTCAGCTAATTTTAGCAGGGGCTTCTGTTGATGATGTATTTGTAATTGTTATGTTTACCGCTTTTACATCACTAGCAAATGGACAACAGCTTAATGTAACTAGCTTTGTACAAATACCTATTTCAATTATTATGGGAATCATCGTTGGTATAATATGTGGTCTTATCCTTACACGTTTTTTTAAAGCCTACCATATGAGGGATACCATAAAGGTATTAGTTCTCCTTGGTATATCCTTTTTATTAATTGAATGTGAGAGCCGTCTTTCTGGAATTTTACCGATGTCTGGCTTATTGGCTATTATGAGTACAGGAATCGTTATTTACCAACAAAATCATAATGTAGCCAAACGCTTATCCACAAAGTATAACAAGCTATGGGTTGCTGCCGAAGTATTACTTTTTGTACTAGTAGGTGCAACTGTGGATTTAAATTATGCAATTAAGTCTGGCGCCTCCGCAATTCTTATCGTTCTTGGTGCGATGCTATTTCGAATGTTTGGTGTGGCTATTTGCTTATTTAAAACAAAACTAACAAAAAATGAACGTATTTTTTGTATGATTGCTTATACGCCAAAAGCAACCGTTCAAGCTGCTATAGGCGCAATTCCGTTGGCAATGGGACTTCCTTGTGGCCAGACTGTTTTAACAGTTGCGGTATTATCCATTCTTATAACAGCACCTTTTGGCGCAATCTGTGTGGATCGTTTTTATAAAAAGCTTTTAATCAAGACAGAATAAGCCTTAATTAAAACCTGCTGTTTCTACATTTAAAATAAAATGACAGACTAAAAATAGTTAGATTTTATATAAATCTCTATTCTTAGTCTGCCTCTTAGACAATATCATTCATTAAATTTGATTCTTACATTCAGATAATATAGATGTTAAAACACATGGGATGTCTCTAAACGCTAATTGTTTTTATAATAGAAAATAGCCAATTGAGTTCTATCTCTTAACACCAATTTTTCAAGTATGATACTTAGATAATTACGAACGGTTCCTTCACTTAAGAATAATTTTTCTGCTATTTCTTTATTACTTAATCCTTCAGCCACCCATTCAATCAGTTCATATTCCTTCTCTGAAATACCATATTTTTTATAATTAAAGTTTTTTGTATTTTGCATTAAAAGTGGTAATTTATCTACTACATCTCCATCAAAAACACTCTGATTTATGTTTACTGCTTTCAGTGCTGGTATTATGCTTTCATAATCTTGTTTTAAAATAAAACCTTTTGCACCTATTTTTAACGCTTTTACAATGTATTCATCGTCTGAGAATGTTGTCAAAAATAATATTTTTGCGAATTTATGTTTCTTTAAGATCTTCTCTGCTGCCTCTAATCCAGAAATAAGTCCCATACGGATATCCATTAACAATACATCTGGATGATGTACCTCATAAAGCTTAATTGCATCACTACCATCATGGCCAACTGCAATTACCTCAATTTCTGCATCTGTCTCTAAGATTATTTTAAGTGAACTACAAACTAATTTATCATCATCAACAATAACTACTCTCATACAACCCCCTGTTTTGGAACAGATATAAAGATACGGAACCCTTTTTCATCTGAAATAAAGATCGTTCCTTTTAAACTTGATATTCGCTCTTTCATATTAACAATACCAATGCCTTCTTCTTTAGTTTTTATTTTTTTAGTTCCATTATCATGAATTAAAAGCTGATAAATTCCCGGATGTTCCCTTACAATAATGTGAACCTTTGTTGCATTGCTATGTTTCATAACATTTGATAAGGCTTCTTTTATAATAGCAATAAAACAGTATTTTAATATTCGATTTCCTACAAGCTCCATGTCGTATTCGTAAGTAACCTCACAAAAACTAAAATCGTTTACCAAACGCTTTATCTCAGTTTCCAAATCAATTGATTCATCATGTAAATCATGCACACTTTGCCTTATATTGTCCATTGCATTTGATAAAGTTGTTTTAATTACTTCTAAGGAATCATCCAAAGATTTATCCCTATTCATAGCGGTAATTGCACCCATCATTAAAATAGTTCGTGATAGTAAATGTCCTACATTGTCATGAATTTCTCTTGCAATTCGATTTCTCTCTTTTAAAGTAGCTACATGTATTTCATAGTCCTGTTTTTCAATTAAATCCCGATTCTTACTTTCTAGCAATAAACTAAGTTCTTTGCTGGTATCTCTAAGTTTCTTGTATTCCGTAAGTAATTTTACATTACGTTTCGTTTTAGTCATAAGTATGTAAGATATGACCGTAAAAAATAACAAGAGGAAAACATCTATTGATTCTTTATTTATGAAATACCTTAATAACAATACCACTAGTAAACCACTTATAAAGTATTCTTTAAACATAAGCGTATCGTAAAAAATAAGTGGTAGAAATACGCTAAACAATGGTTCAATTACACATAACGCTACATAAATAATGCATAGTATTTTTACGAAATGTGATTCTTCATAAACTAGATTCAATGCACTAACAGACATTGCAATAAGCAATACAATAACGCTTGTAATTGTAATTGGTTCTAATATTAAAATTAAAACGCAACCTAAAAAAAGTATGAAACGATCAGATAACGTCTCCATAGTTATTTCCGCTTAACCTTCCTTACTATATTTTTCTTGATACAAATTCTAAAAGGTCATTATTATGTAAAAACACTGGTTTACATTACTGCTTCCCTTCTTCTGCCTTTCATTATATATGATGATACTTTCTTTCGTCTATAAAATATAGAAAATAATGTTAAATTTATCCATATTAATTTAAGAAATACTGTTACTCCCACTCCTAAGAATACTTAAAATTCTAATTACACGGATAGCGCTTTGTTTTATGATTTACCCATTAATGAATGAATTAAACTCACCAATATGAATTTTTACTACTAGGATGTGACATTTGTCATTTAAAATATTGACTCCCCTCACTAACAAGTGATATTTAAACCGTTTATACTATGCTTACAAACTTAACATATGACTTGAAGATCTAAAGTAAGTACAATAATCGGTAAAGACAATAGATCGTTTAATCATTATTTTAACGTTAAATCAATTTTTATTGAAATCTTTATATAATAAACTTTTACGCGAAATCTTTTAAGTGAAACCTTTTAAGTAAAATCTTTTATGAAAAATCTTTTATGAGAATTTTTTAATGCGAAATCTTTATACGAATTTTTTATGTTAAATCAATTAAATAAAAAAGAAAGGGAACGTATATGATTGTACAAGTAAATAACTTAGTAAAACGTTATAAAGAGCTAGTTGCCCTAGATCATCTAACCTTAGAGATTAAAGAAGGGGAAATATTTGGTCTACTAGGTCCAAACGGTTCCGGCAAATCCACAGCAATTAGCTGTATCTTATCTTTACTTACCTATGACAAGGGAACTATTGAAGTATTTGGCAAGCCTATGAGACCAGATAGCTATGATAGTAAACGAAGAATTGGAGTAGTACTTCAAAATGTCGCAGTTTTTGATGAACTTACGGTCTACGAAAACATTGATTATTTCTGTGGTTTATATATAAAAGATAAAAAGGTTCGAAAACAATATGTAGCAGAAGCAATTGCTTTTGTAGGGCTAGAAGATTTCACGAAATTTTATCCAAAAAAATTATCTGGTGGACTTTTACGTAGATTAAACATAGCATGTGGAATTGCACATAAGCCTGATTTAATCATTCTTGATGAACCAACCGTTGCAGTCGACCCACAAAGCCGCAATAAAATCTTAGAGGGCATTATGGAATTAAATCGTCGTGGTGCTACCATCATTTATACCACTCATTATATGGAGGAAGTAGAACAAATCTGCTCCCGTATCGCCATTATTGATAAAGGTAAGAACATTGCAGTGGGTACAAAAGAAGAGCTAAAAGCACTGATAAAAACAGGTGAAACAATCACTATGGAAGTCTTGCAAATCGATGATGAACACATTCATAACTTAAAGGAACTTCCCCACGTTTATAAGGTTTCCTATGAAAATAATGTATTAAAACTTGAATTTAGCGGTGGAAAACATAATTTAATTCGAGTTCTTGATTACCTTAAAGAACACTCAATATCTTTTGGTAGAGTCTACTCTGAATTACCAACTTTAAATGACGTTTTCCTTGAGATCACAGGAAAAGAATTAAGAGATTAGGAGGCTATTATGTTCTTTCATTTATATATAACTAGAATCAAATGTCTAGCCAAAAATAAATCGTTGTTCTTTTGGTCTTTGTGCTATCCAATCATACTTGGTACACTATTCTTCGCTGGGTTTGGAAATACAATGGACTTAGACGAAAGCTTTCAAACGATTCCTGTTGCTTTAGTAACTGAAACAGACACACCAAGTGACTTTTTAGAAATTCTAAATGCTGTATCTGATGAAAATAATCAGAAATTATTTCATGTAACTGAAACCGATAAAGAAGCAGCAATGGCTATGCTTAATGAAAAAGAAGTGGATGGAATCATCCTATTATCAGAAAATCCCACCCTAATAGTAAAATCATCCGGTATGAACCAAAGTATTTTAAAAAGCTTTATGGATCAATATCAACAAAGCACAAAGATTATTAGCGAAATATCCACAACTAAGCCTGAATCATTAACAAGTGTCATTGAATCACTAAACACGTCTAGCTCCGTGCTTAATGAAGTGAACTTAAATGGAATTTCTACCAATGCTTTAATTCAATATTATTATGCTTTGATGGCAATGACTTGCATGCTTGGTTGTTATTACGGTTTAAAAAACACGCAAGAAACACAAGCGAATCAATCAACCATCGCTGCTAGAAGAGCGATTACACCTACCCATAAAATGTTCCTAATCATAACCGAGACATTGGCTGCAATTACTATACATTACTCCGAAATTGTTCTAGTTTTTTTATACCTTCGTTTTGTACTTCGTATTCCAATTGGAGATCAACCTGTACTATTTTTACTTTGTTGTTTTGTTGGTTGCCTTATTGGCGTTTGCCTTGGTCAATTTCTTGGCGCAATTGTAAAAGGCGGAGAGCAATTAAAAACTACTTTACTCACAGCTATCACCCTAATTCTTAGTTTTCTAAGTGGTTTAATGATTGCAACAATACCAAATGCTATTGAGAAAAACATCCCAGTTATTAATCGAATCAATCCGACCACTTTACTCACAGATGCTTTTTATTGTCTCACTGTTTACAATGACTATAATCGTTTTTTTAGGAATTTACTCTCTTTGGTGATCATGGCAATCTTTTTTAGCATCGCATGTTTTATAGTAACTAGGAGGGAAAAGTATGCCAGTATTTAAGACAAATATCAGAATTGTAAAACAGAATTTAATCGCAGTTTTATTATATGTAGGTATATTTATAGGTCTTGCTATCATTATGGCTAATAGCGCAAAAGCAACCGATGATTCAGCATTTAAAGCCACCTCTATCTCCTTAGGTATTGTTGATCGTGATTTAAGTTCCACAAGCAAAGGGATTATTGATTATTTATCCGAATATCACAAGGTCGTTTCTCTTGCCGATGATAAAGAATTGATGCAAGATGAATTATACTATCGAAATGTAGAATATATCTTAATTATTCCTTCAGAATTTGAGATTTCACTATTTAATGGCGCTGATCTCTCTCTTGATTGTATTAAAATCCCTAACTCGGATAGTGGATTATATGTAGACCTTCAAATTGAACAGCTATTAAGGACCTTACGTAGCTTTTTAAGTGCAGGCTATGACGTATCCACTGCCATGGCAAAGACAAAAGAAGTATTAGCAACAGAAACAAAAGTAAGCTTATCACTTGATAAAGAAGCGTCAGTATCTACACCAAAGTATTATTATTACTACAAATTTCTACCCTATATACTAATCGCACTCATGATTCAAACAATTAGTACTACTTTGTTTGTTTTTAATAAAACAGATGTCCGAAAAAGAAATATCTGCTCTTCTCAGTCCCTAAAGAGCCGTAATTTCCAATTAGTACTTGGTAGCTTTTTTGTGTCCACTTGTATATATTTATTGGTAACTGTGGTTGGTTTTATTTTATATCGCAAAGAAATATCTAACTCTGCAACCATTCCTTATTATCTGCTTAATAGTTTTATTTTTTTAATTGTTAGCATCAGCTTGGGATATCTAATCGGAATTATCGGCCATAACCTTGAGGCAATCTCTGCATATGGTACCGTACTTTCACTTGCCTTAGCTTTTCTTGGCGGTGTATTTGTTCCCCTATCCGTCATGTCTGAGAATGTGAAATCTTTTTCTAGATTTGTACCAACGTACTGGTACACTAAGACAAATGATCTTTTAATGAATATTTCCGAAGTTTCAGGTAAACTTCGTTCAGAAATATTTAATGGATACTTTGTCCAACTCTGTTTTGCATTCGCTATTTTTTGCATTGCTTTGGTTTTTAGTAAGAAAAAATTACAAGAAAACTAGCAGCATTTAAAATCACGACCACCGAAATTTAAAATGCCCCCTTTCGTTTTTTTCTCGAGCAAAAGAGACTGCACTAAGGTAGCCAGTGAATTATTATTACGATATAGCAAGGGTCTGCCACTGAATAGATTTGTTCTCTATTTTGTGCCAGACCCTGTTTGTAAAATACTTAAATCATATATTTTACAGATTAATCACCTACACCGAAATCAACATTATTATAAAGTACCTCTATTGTAGGATCATTGTCTAAGTAACGATATTTTGTTGTAAACCACTCTACTAACTCTTCATCTCTCTTAATGTCAGTCGTATTATTAACATAAACATTAATAGTACCTAATTTAAAATGGCTCTGTAATATACTGATATCTCGATCAATCATTTCCTTTGTCTGACCTTTAATTCCCACCATAAGACATGGAGAATCAAAATACTTCGACACTTCCTCTGGTGTTGTAAAATTCGCATGTTTGTTTAATACCTCTTGGCGGAAATGATGATCAAAGCTTTCAACACCGATTTTAAATACAATTGGTATGCCCATAAACTCTTTCATTTCCTGCAATTTATTACGGTATATCCAATGGCTTTCAAAAAACAATTTCTTAATGTTCTTCTCTTTAATAATATCACGAATTAATTGTAGTGTTTTCTTTGGTAGTTCAAAACAACTTCCAGAATTAATTACTTCAAGCACTCCAAATTCGCCAGTTACATTGGATAACACTTCTTCATTTAATAAAACCATCTCTTCTTCATTGGTTGAATTATCGTCTGTATAATCACAGAAGGAACATTTTCCCCAAGCACATGGAAAGGCCTTTAATAGTACAATCTCTCTGCAATTTTTATTTGTAATTTTACTGTATCGATTCATAACTTGTCCCCTTTACTCTAATAATTATGTCCTTTGGCAAGATGGATACTAAGAAAAGTACGATAGCAACAGCAATCATTCGATCCAAATAATCCGTTGCGATTTGTACGATAAATACACTAGCTATCTCATTAAATCCAATTTTTCTTAATATCATTACAATTAATGATGATCCAGAAGAGGTAACCCCTCCAAATAAAAAAGCACTAATCATTGAAGCAACTAAAGTTCCTGGAATCGATACTAAAAATGCACCAAACAGAACTCTTTTATTTTTCATCCATTTTGTTTTAAAGATAAGACCTGCCATTATACCTGTTATTATTTGTACTGGCAAAAAATATAAAGAAAATATATCAGTACTAATTCCTGTAAGCAATCCACTTAGTAACCCTGGAAATATACCATAAAATGGGCCTAAGATTGCAGCGGTGAAGATAGTCCCAATCATATCAAGATAAACTGGTAGCTTTAACATTAATGCGATTTGCGCACCAACGATATTAATGACTGCTGACAAAGCAATTGTTGTAATTTTTATTGTAGAAACTCGTTTCATTTTATTTACCTCTCTAACATACTTCTTGTAAATACATTCTGACTAATTTTATTGTCAGACGTGGCGTAAATATCAAACTATTATTTAATACCTATGGATGTAAGTATCTCTTTCGTTAGAGCATGATCTCCCCCAAAGATTCTATTGATAAACATTTCAAAAAAGGCTCTTGCATTAACTTCTGTTAACACTACGCTATTTTTATTCCTCTTCCAAAAGTCCATGGAATCTACTACGGATTGACCAATACATATCCCTTTCGTTTCTACTGTAGTAAAGGCCTCAAAACCATTACATATCATAGGGTCTATAAAATAAGCAACTGCTAATGGATCATTAATTACACAGCCAATAATTTTTTCATACTCCCAATGAAAATCAAAATAAAACTGTACAATGTTCTCTACAAAACTACCTCTCTCTTCATCAATTCTTTTTATATATGATAATAAACTAGGAGTTAATACAATTTGGCGGGTAACATCTAAGCCCACCATATGAACTTTCTTCTCTAGTTTCTCAAATTCTTCAAATACCATCTTTGCTGCATCCGGATCACACCAATAGTTATATTCAGCAACTGGCGAACAATTTCCATGGCTTTTAAAGTTTCCTCCCATGGAAACAAAGGTATCTAGTCGCTTAAATATCTCCTTATCTTTTGAAAGTGCCACAGCAATATTCGTTAATGGACCTAAGGCGATAATGGATAGTTGCGCCTGCTCCTTTAAAGCACGAATTATAAATTCTGGTGCATTCTCCTTAACATTACCTTTTAATACTTTTTGATAATTGGTTTCTCCAAGCCCATCCATACCATGAGTATCCTGAGCGCTAACATATTCACGCACTAAGGGCTTTTCTTCTCCAAAGTATACTGGAATGTCCAAACGGTTCATAAGATTAAGCACCTTTAGAGCATTCTCAACTCCAAGATTTGTAGGTGCATTACCACAAACCACGGTAATACCCACAACCTCCAATTCTGGTGACGAAAGCGCTAGCATTAAAGCTAAACTATCATCAATCCCTGGGTCACAATCAATAATGACTTTTCTCTTTTCTAACATTTTTTAATTCTCCTTCATATGATTTTGAAAATTCATAATGTAAGGATCAGAAAGAGGCTGACCTTTTCTTGCATTGCTAACCTGAAATTAACGGAACAAAGTGTCTACGACACTCTCAACTCCCCTGGCCCCTCAATCATGAGGGGAAGGGGTTTCTTTTTTCTTAAACTTCCTTCATAATAGTATCATGAGTAGATTAAAAGAGATTTTTAAAGAACATTATGAAGAGATACTATATATTTTACATCCACGTAAGTCTGTCATTGAAAATGTAAATAAGATGATAGACTGTGGTGATTCATCTAAGGGTGGTGCCTTTTGGGGCTGCCCTGATTGTGGTGAGCTTAAGTTTGTTCCTTATACCTGCAAAAGCCGTTTTTGTCCTTCTTGTGGAAACATGTATAATCAAAAACGATCTTTTCGCATATCATCTAAGCTTATTTCTTGTGTACACAGACATTGCGTTTTTACTATCCCCGAAGAACTGCGTGCATTCTTTCTAAACGAACGCACTCTTCTTGGTGAACTTTTTCATTCAGTCCGTGATGCAATTCTTCGTATGTTTTCTAAATTGAATAAATCTGAAAACTTTACTCCTGGTATTGTTTGTGTTCTTCATACCTTTGGTCGAGATTTGAAGTGGAATCCTCATATCCATGCTCTTATCTCTGAAGGTGGAGCTGGCAACCATACTCCCTGGCGTATTGTTAAACACTTTGATTATCACTTTCTACGGAAAGCTTTTCGAAAAGTTCTTTTGGATCGCTTAACGAATCGTATCGGTCCTTCTTTTCGTAAAATAAAAAATGAAATGTATACGCTACATTCTGATGGGTTTTACGTTCGTGCAAAGCCGAATGATTGTACTCCTGATCAGACTGTGAAATATATCACTCGCTACCTTGGCAGACCAGTAATCGCTTCCTCACGTATTGATCACTATGATGGTGAACAAGTTACTTTCCATTATAAAAAACATGAAGATAATTCTCTTGTAACCGAAACAATTCCTGCACTTGATTTCATCAAGCGCCTGATTATACATATACCTGAAAAACACTTTAAAATGGTGCGATACTACGGTATTTATGCCAAGCATCACAAGCAGGAAAAACATCTTTTTAAATATCTTTCTGATGAAAAACGTAAGTTCTTAAAATCCCTGCTTGATTGGAGACAATCAATTCTTTTAAACTTCGGATATGATCCTTTAAAATGTTCGAAGTGTGGCTCTTCTATGTTGGTTCTAGAAGTTTACCACAAAAAAACTGCACTATTTGAACAATATCGAAAGGCAATGGGATATGGATAAATCCAATCTCTAATTTCTTTCTCAAACGTCAAATAATGCAGTTCGAACCAAAAACAAAAAACATCATAATCAAAGTCATCGCGAAGTCCGCACTTCGCTCTTTTGTCATGCAATTTTTTATTTCTATTCTATTATACACTATTTTTCAGATTTGAGAAGTTTCCTAATAATCAAAAAACGCCATATCCTAAGGATACGACGTGTTTTAAGTCAGCAAAAATACACCTTTAAAGGTAGTTTTTCAACTACATTCCCTTAAACGTGATTTTTAATCTTTTACTTTTCAATCCTTAGTTTTTTATACTGGGAAGTTTTCGAACCAGTCTAGGTAAATTACCTAAGTTTTAATACCTTGGTAGTATAACATCTTTCATCCAATTAGTAAATAAATTCGTTTATTTTTAAACTGGGAATCAAATGGCTCCTTAAGCTTCAACTTCTTCTTAAATTTAAACATAATAAATCCCAAATACCTATTAATTTAAACATTCCATAATTTCATATATCCTATAAATCTTAAATTCCAATCAATCTGAAACATCCATAATTTCAAGCATCCAATAAAGCTCAAACACTCCATAAATCTCAATTGCCTAGTTAGATTTCAATATCCCACCATTTCAAGCTTGCAGAATTACTTCTAACCTTTACCACATATTCTTTTTCTCTTTTAAAAATCCTAGTAGTTAATACCTCTTCCCCATCATTTAAAAATATCTCGGCAGAGGAGGAATCTAGTAAAATACGTATTTCACTTAAATGCTTTAATCGGATTTCTCGTTTTGACCTTCCATAGCCCATTCCACCTACAAATTTCATTGAGAATTTTTGTTTCTTTCTATCATAGATAAGTTTCAATATATTATTAATGTCAACGTTACATTCTCTACTCTCTTTTGCGTATGAAAGTATGATTTCAGAAGTATTTTTAAGTATTACTTCTAATTCTTCTTTAATAATTTCTGACTGGCCATTTTTTCGAAGCATTTCAAATTCCTTAATAGGGCTTTGAAATAGCTTTCCCTCCTTAAGAGCTAATTCCCTGGGTATTGTTAAGCAATGCTGCCATCCAAGTTCCTTCGTCGGGTTTATATACAGATTATTAGGTATCCCCATTAAAGCAATCATAATCACACGTTCGTTTCTATCCATAAAGGTCTGGGGAGCGTAAAAATCAAACCCTTTATCCCATTCATGAAACTCCCCCAACACATAATCATCTATGGATTTACCTTCTATAAAATAATATCCCACTTTATAATCATCACTTGTTTTATTAACTCTAGTAATATATTCCACATTACTTTTCACATCATTTCTAAAACTATTCATAGATTGATCCTGAGATGGATCATTTAGCATGTTAATACTCAGTATTGGTTTATTATCTAAATAAAAAAAATCAGGACACTCAAATATATCAAACTCTTCTTTCACATCTAGTTTTTTCTTATATTCCCATTTTATCTTATCCTTAGAAGTAAAGAAAAGTATCATTCCACCCCCATTGATTAACCTTACAGCATGCACCATAAAGTGTGCTTCATTTTCCTGCCAAACCTTAGGACCACAGACTCTACCAGAAGCCATTTCATTATAATCTGTACTCTTTAAGACAACTAACTTATCTGAGTACACATCATTAAAGTATGAATCCTTAGATACTTTAACAACTATTGTATTGAACTCATATCTTTCTAGTTCATTACTCTCAGCTTGTTGTATCACTTTGCCTGTATAATAAAAATACATTTCCTTGCCTATCATAAGGGTACTTCCGGAAAATACTCCATCTTTATCAATATTTTGATCCGCTATAATAGGCACTCCAACATACATAAAATGAAGCAAATCTCTGCTTTTATATAATGAAAAACACTGTCCATTTCTATCAATATCCATTGGTGAATACTGAATAAATACATAGTAATCACCATCACAGTCACAAAGTCCACTAGGTTCATATATTCCACCGACTGGAGGCATGACATGATATTTTTGCTGATATGGATCTACTTGTCTTCGTTTCTTATGTGCTTTTTCTATATTAAAAATATGCTCTCGAAGGCTTAATTTCATGATATTAACTCCTACTAATTTTTATATGGTAAATACGCATTACTCTCTATAATTACCAATAATGTAAAAAGCATTCATGATAGCCCCTTCTATCAGCTTTCTATCGGTTTTATCAGCTTTCTATCTGTTTTTATCGACTTTCCTTAAGAATAAAAATTGCGCTTCGCATACTCTCCCGAGCAATTACTTATATAGCACACCTTTTGTTCCGCGGGCGTAACTGCGCATCCTTAGCGGAGCGATTTTAAATAATAGGACGTAATTTATATCATAAAAAAAAGAAAGAATGAGAGATAAACTACGACACTCATTCTTTCCAATAATTTCGAAACAACTATTACATTATATCTTGAATATGTTAATGGCTGTATCTAACATCCCAACATTTCGATTTAGACTTTCCGACTCCTCATTTAACTTATGAATCATCTCCTTTTGCTGTACAATTGTAGAAGTTACTTGCTCTGTAGTTGCTGCTGTTTCTTCAGCCACTGCCGCAATTGATTCCATTGCCCTTTGTGTATCATTCTTAGCAAGTTCGATATTACCCATGCCATTTGTAATATTCTCTAAGTCATGAGCGATGTCTAAAACAAAGTCTGTAATATTATTAAACATCTCAACATTGGAATTCATAGCTATCTCTTGAGCCATAACTATTTTATCCGTTTTATTTGTGGTTTGCACAACATTTTTCATATACATTTGAATATCACCAATGATATCCTTAATCTCTGTAGATGCTTCTAGGGTTTTTGTAGCAAGATTTCTTATTTCACTTGCAACTACCCCAAAACCCCTTCCAGCATCCCCTGCTCTAGCAGCCTCAATTGCAGCATTTAACGATAGTAGATTCGTTTGCTCCGCAATTTCATTGATTACTTTTACGATGGTTTCTATCATAGAGGATTGCTTTTCAAGAGCTATCATAGATTCCGTTAAAATAGCCGTTGCTTGTTTTGTTTCCGTCGTTCTCTCTCTTAAAGTTTCAATGGAGGATTTACCACTTTGAGCTATATCCTGGGTTTTTCCTATTATATTCTTTATTTGGGTTATCGTATCACATACTTCTTCAATACGTTCTGAAAGGAAGACCATTTTATTCAAACAATTATTGGTATCCTCTGCTTGTTCAATAATTCCTGATTCGATACTTTACACTGCAAAATTAATATCTGTACTTGTTGCTAAAAGTTCGTCAGCGCTATGATTTAATATTCCCGAAGAATTTGTAACTTGCTTACTAACTCCAATTGCTTGCTCAATCAAACTCTTTACGCCTTTTAACATCTGATTTGTACTATTAGAGAGTAACTGAAATTCATCATTTCTCTTTACATCCATTAAAAATGTCAAATCACCATCGGAAGCCTTTTGCATACCACTTGCTAGTTTATTAATTGTCTTAGCGATACCGGAAGATATGAATACTCCAATGAGAATCGCTATGATAGCCGCAAGAATAACAATACCCACTGTTACATTCTTGATATTCGTTGCAGCCGCTAAAATAGTTGCTTTCGGTACTAAACCACAAAGCATTAATCCTGTTTCTCCCACCTTTGAATACAAGAATAAGTAATCTTCTCCGTTGATATCTGTGTATTCATATCCTTTATCAAGTTCATTATCAAGCATTAGCTCTTGATATATACCCAAATTGCTAACTGATAACTTATCTTCGTCCATTGCTTTAATTTCTCTGCCATCTCTCGTTATTAATGTAATTTTAGCATCATCGCTTACATCCACTTCAGTTAAAAGGCTTAAAATATTATTTAATTTTAAATCGATAAATAAGTAACCATCACCTTTACTTAATTTTCTCATCAATGATAAAGAATACATATTAGTATCCTTTTCAGCAATCTTATCAAGATATGTATGTTTACCAATCCAGGCATTATTACTGCCTGAACTCGCTCCAACTTGATATTCTTCACTCTCCATAAAATCATTATAGTCAAAGGAATTTAATGTTCCAAGTGTAGAGGCTGTCGATGCCAAAGGAGAAACAATTGTCATGGCATAAATATAATCCTCGCTTGCCGTTAAGGTTAATAAATTCGTATTAATGGTTCGTAAGGAAGACATTGCATCTGTAGAGTTCACCTTATAAATCCCTTGATACAGATTCGTTACTTCTGTATTAGTCAACACCTGAATTGCTTTGGAATTAACGGTATCCGTTATTATTTCGATACATTTTGCGGTCATATCAACGGCAGTTAAAGAAGCACTTTCATACTTTTCAATTACTGCTTTTTTAGCACTTTGATATGAAATTGATCCCAATATCACAATAAAGGCTACAGGAATCATAAATGCCGCAATTAATTTAATTTTAATTCCTATCCTTAATTTCTTTTGTAAAAGACCTTCCTCTTTTTCTTTCTTTTTACGTTCTTTTTGATTATTCCTATCTGTATTTTGTTTCATCATCTTGCTTTGTATTGCCTGTCTGCGCATCGATTTCCCATCCCTCATACGACTACACCTTCTCTTTCTGGCAAATTATAATGATTCACAAATCCAGTATACTATCATTTACGACATAAAAATACCCAATTTTTTACTACAAGTTACCCTAAAAATAAGAGTATTCGACTTATATCCTTGTTTTAATTACTTTGTTTCATTTTGGGTACAAAAAGGGGCTGTAGCAAAGTTAGAATCGCTACATCCCTCTTAAAATGAATCTATATGAACTATTCAGAAACCAATCTCTTTTCCCCAGTGATTTCTTGAATGGATTTTATATTTTGTGTAACTTCTAATACTCCAAGGTAATCGCCGCTATCAGAACGAACAGCAAAATAACTAATTAGTATATATTTATCTCCTAAGTGAAGCCAAAAATCCTCGCGATCTTTTCTTCCTGTCTTAAAATCTTCTACTATCTTTTCAACAATGTGTACGCTTGCTGGTGGATGACAATTTGATACATTTCGGCCTATGACAGATACTGTTCTTGGAAAAACTCGTTCTTTCCCTTGTGAAAAATACTTTACAGTATCGTTCTTATCAACAAAGGTAATATCCACTGGAAGTGTATCAAAGATACGAACTAATTCCTCCACATTTAATACCCCTGTAGGCATTTTAATAGTGCCTTCCACTTCTGTATTGTTTGCTTCATTAGATTCTTCTTTTTCTTGTTTTTCCTTAATTGTAGGCTTCCATTCAGGAACATGGTCCAATAAACAATAACCAAACTCAACAGAATCCTTTGCAATCTGTACCCATTCCTCTATGGTCAGATTTTCATGCAATATTGGTAAAAGAATATTCTCTTCTTTAAAAATCATTTCTTCTATACGATGCAATACCGTTTCAATATAATTTTTTAACTCATTCAAGTCTTCCTTTTCAATCTTAGCTTTTATTTCTTTTAGTTGCTCACGGATTTCATCATCAACACCCCACATTACCATAGGTGGCGCTGTAATTCCATACTTCTCCATATAAGGAAAGAATATATTTTCTTTTTTCTTATAATGACGGTCAATTTCAAAAAGATTCTCAAACTGCTTTGCAAGTGCATCAACGCTTTCATTGGCTGGTAAGTTTGATAATTGATTTTTAATCTCATGAATAAGCTTTTCTAACGCCCTGTTTTCTTGTTTTAATACATATGCTGGATGACCAGGAATGTCTGATTCTTCTTTAGGTTGGTGAATTTCCTCAATAGAACCTTTAAAAACAGACGCATGAACATCACATAGGCGTTGAACTTCCGTAATGGGTAGCCCTTCGGATATTAGAGCTTGCTCCGCCTGTGAAATTTCATCAGCTGATACTCCATGAAATATCGTAGCAAATATATCACGAACTTCTTCTACACTTTTACCTTCGTGTAACTGCGATATAATTTCTTTTAATTTTTCTTTTCTAAATTCACGATTATTAATTTCAGCACTCATTTTATCGCCTCCTTACAACTTTTTTAACTATATAATTTATTTCAAGACAGCCTTTGCAAATTGTTTTCCATATTCTTTGCAATTATTTAGTTCTGTATCATCTGGGACCCATTGAGAGCGATATCCGTCATTAACAATATGAAAACCACATTCAAGAAGACCTTTTGTTAATTGTTTTACAGCTTCACCACCCCATCCATAGCTACCAAACGCTACTGCACTTTTATTCTTTAGTTTTAATCCTTTTATCATTTCTAATATTCCACCAATTGAGAATAGATATCCATTATTGATAGTTGAGGAACCAAGTAAGATTGCTTTTGAACGGAATACTTCGGTAAGAATATCATTTTTATCATCTTTTGATGAATTCATTAACTTTATTTTAGTAGCTGGAGACACTTCTTGAATTCCTTCTGCCATGGCTTCCGCCATTTTTCTAGTGGAATTCCACATTGTGTCATAAACAAAGGTAACTTGATCTTCTTGGTAATTATCAGCCCATCTTAAGTACTGCTCAACAATTTGTGTTGGATTATCCTTCCAAATAACTCCATGACTCGGGCAGATCATAGAGATTGGTAAATTTAACGCTAAAATTTCATTTATTTTCTTTTTCACAAATGTATTAAATGGTGTCAAGATATTCGCATAGTATTTCATTGCCTGCTCATATAATTCACCCTGATCCACTTTATCGTTAAATAGTAATTCAGACGCATAATGTTGACCAAAACCATCGTTACTAAATAAAATATTTTCACCAGTAAGATATGTAAACATCGTATCTGGCCAGTGTAACATTGGAGCCTCAATAAAAATGAGTTTATTCGTTCCAAGATCTAAGGTGTCGCCTGTTTTTACAATAACGAAATTCCAATCCTCATGATAATGCCCTTTAATAATTTTTGCGCCATTTGCTGTACAATAAATAGGGGTGTTAGGAATTTCTCTCATTAACTCAGGAAGAGCGCCACTATGGTCAATTTCATTATGATTTGCAACAATGTAATCAATTTCTTTTAAGTCAATTTCTTGCTTTAGCCTTGATACAAACTCTTTATCAAATGGCTGCCACACCGTATCGATTAAAGCTACTTTCTTATCTCGAATTAAATAAGAATTATAGGAAGAACCTCTATCGATTGAATATTCGTCTCCATGAAATTTCTTTAAATCCCAGTCAATTTTTCCGACCCATGTTACTTTATCTGTTACTTTTTTACTCATAGTAAATCACCTTCCTATGTTTTATTTTTTGTTTATTACTAGACTTCTCGTCTAAAATCTTTTGTATTTGCTTCTGTAAATATAGTAACAGTGAAACAAAAAAAGTTCCGTAACATATGTTACGAAACTTTTTATTTATTTGTTTTTTAACTTATAAATATTGTTGTAATTCATCTTGATCTAGGATTTGAATTACTTTTCGATTTGTTCTAATTAGACCGTCCTTTTGCATATCCATTAATTCTCGAGATAAAGAAGGCCTTGCAACACCTAAGAAATCAGCTAATTCTTCTCGATTCATCCCTAGTTCTACCATTCCATCTTCTTTTACATTTTGTAAAAGAACTCGTGCAATCTTTTGCCGTAACGAACTGCTGGACATAATCTGTAATTTTCGATTCAAATAGAATGCCTTTTGGGAAAGAATTGAAAGCATGTTTGATATTAATAAGTTATGGTAAATGCAATTTTTAGCGCATCTATGATAAAAATAACTTCCAGGTATTAATAAAACCTTCGATGGAACCACTGCAATCGCATAATTATCGTAATTCTTATGATTCAAAAATAGAAATACTTCACCAAATATCTCTCCTTTTTGATTTATTGATGTGATAATTACTCGCTTACCAGCCACCGTATCACTGCATACATCAACAACCCCCTCCAAAAGAATATAAAGATATTTAGGTTCATCTTGTTGATAGAATATACTCTCATCTTTATTATAGTTGATAACTTCTGAACCACTACACAATAAACAATCGTTAATATCCTCATCTGTCATATTCGCAAATAGAGGGCATGTTTTTAATGTGGAAAGCATTATTAATCACCTATTTCTCGTTTTCATCTGACTTACTAGGGTTCATAAGCTTTGCAAAATCTCCTAAGCTATATTCAAAGTTAACACCAAAACGATTGTCTGTTTTTGCTTCATAGGTACGCTGGATCGCCTGGGTCGTAAAGTTTACCGCTA
Organism: Clostridium sp. Marseille-P299; assembly: GCF_900078195.1. Lineage (NCBI taxonomy): Bacteria > Bacillati > Bacillota > Clostridia > Eubacteriales > Clostridiaceae > Clostridium > Clostridium sp. Marseille-P299. The sequence continues at coordinate 148,090 of NZ_FJVE01000005.1, forward strand.
TTTCAGTTGCCTTATTTAAATCAAATCCATTTAATAAAGCACCTAATAGGTAACTACCAAATACATCTCCTGTACCATGATAAGATCCTGGTATCTTGTCATGGAAAATATAATTAATTTCTTTCGTCTTCTTATCATAAGTTGCAGCGCCAATCTGACTTTCATCAAAGTAAACACCTGTTAAAACAACTTTTTCTGGGCCTAGCTCACCTAACTTTACAAGTAACTGTTCAATATATTCCTTTGTATATGGGCCCTTTATATATTCCTCATTAAGCATTAAAACAGCTTCAGTCATATTTGGTACAATAACATCCGCCTTTGCGCATAATTTAGCCATTCCCTTCGGAAAATCTGGTGAAAATGTAGAATAAAGCTTTCCATGGTCTGCCATAACTGGGTCTACAAATTTTAAAGTTCCTTCATTTTCGTATAAATCAAAAACTTTTGCGATAATATCTAATTGTTCAAAAGATCCTAAGTAACCAGTGTAAATGGCATTAAAACCAATATCTATTGTTTTCCAATGATTCGCAATTGGTAGAATATCATCGGTAAGATCCCTGTAAGTAAATCCTGTAAAACCACCAGTATGGGTGGATAAAACTGCGGTAGGTATAATACTTGTTTCTATACCTGCTGCTGATAACACTGGTAATGCTACTGTTAAGGAACAACGTCCAAAGCAGGATATATCATGAATTGCTACAACTCTTTTTTGCATAGGAAGCACCTCTTTCATTCTCTTCTTAAAACTCTTGTAGAAAGATATATATATGTATGCTGTCTATACTAGAGCAAATCTGATATGCTTACAATAACCAGTTTCATATTTTTTAATAAGTCCAGATTGAAATACTGGTTAATAATAAAGACACGGAATTATACCAGTAAAATGCTTCTCAACTAACTAAACATAGAAAAACATAAATAAACATAGAAAAACATAAATAAAAGAGATGCTACAATATGATCCTTCCTTTAAGTTTCTTATTGTAACATCTCATGATTTTATAAACTATCTTTTGCTGAAATTGAAGGTAAATTACTTAAATTGTTCTCTTCTTTTCCATCCGGTAAAGATTTTAAATATTCATTCCCATTTCTTGAGGCAACTCCAACACCTTGTATACCTCCTTGTTTCGCGCATTCTACACCTTCTTCTTTATCTAGTACACGTCCATCGGATAATTGGTACCCCGTAACACGTCCGCTATCTTTTACTAAAGCGACAATTTCTTTTGCATCTGCAGTTGGTTCTGGTATATCATCCAGCGCCATCATTGGTAAGCTTGTTCGGTCATTATTATTTGGCATCACTTTTCGCCTCCCATTATATGCGTATATCGGTTTATGATACTATACCATTAGAGACTAAATTTCAGCTCTCAAAAGTAGTTTACCTATAATGATTTAAAATATTCTATCAAGCATGATGCCATATTTTGATATGGATTTTCTTTCAAATATTTTTTTATTATTAAGTAAAAATTAACAGCTTGCTACTATATCAGAGTTTTGATTATCCATGTAATACAAGGTTATCTTACCTTCTCTTATGAAGATGTATATTTCTTTGATAAGTTAAATTTTATCAAACAAACTTAATTGCTCTACTCTAAAGGATTTCACCTTTCTCTCAAAAACTTGATCACCTTCATTTACATTACTACAAAGTAGAGGTGAATTTATATCATATATTTGATTATTTTCTTTTACCTTTAAATCATTTACATTCGCATAACAATAACAGCATCCATTGTTACAAGTGTCATATGCTCCAATATCAATACTCTCCACACATCCACATTCCAACCGTTGATTTCCATCTTTACGAATATCTAATTTACATCCTAAAATTCGCTGGATTAATTTATCATCAATACACTTAGCATGTCCAATTTGAAACTCATTTAACTCAATCTTTTCTGCACAAGTTTCGATTGCTAAGTGATTTCTCTGTGCTATTTCAGAAAAAGACTTTGCGATTTCTTTCATATCATTAATTGTTAATTCTCTAATGTTTAAATGTTTCGTATTGCGTAATGTCTTTGTATAAAAATCCATAAAACTAAAGATAACTTTTTCGGTATACGGACTTAATTTTTCAGTAATCTCCCCAAATGCCTTCTTATGATAGTCTACGGTATATGTTTCATTAATAAAAATGGGGTCGTATCTTAAGATTACCTTCTCGCGCCCAATAAGTTTTGACAATCCAATAAATGTAGATATCAACTCTTCTCGTTTGGAAGGTAAATTTGGTTCAACATCCTTCCCATAACCGGTTAATGTAAACTGAAAATAGAACGGATAATCCTTTAATTTCTTTAATTTAGGTATCATATTTTTAGGATTTTTTGTCCAAAATACAATGCAATCCACAAGCTCTTTCTTTAAGCTCACCTTACTAATCTGATGCGGATTCATAGGATTTCTTACATATACAAATCCTTCTTCCATCCTTTTAATAAACCAATCGGAATAATAGTTTGGTATATCTGTTCTTCTGCTTGCACTTATAATCATAATAACCTCAATCTTTATAATTCACTTAGAAATATGATGATTTAAACCATATGCAAATTTATAAACTCAAAAATATTATCTTAATATCTTCAATATAACAATAAGGCGTCTAGCTATTTTTCATATTATTTTATTATTATAGCCACTCCTATATTTTATCTACTAGTTAAAAATATAGCTTTATTATAACATGGTAATTCTCTATAAGGATATATTCTTTCCATTATTTTATAATTATTTAAAATTATATAGTAACTTCTTTCTTTTTGTTTTATTATATATAAAATTAATACGATGGGAGGACTTTTGTGAATACACCTATACTAGAAACAACACGATTAATCCTAAGACCATTTTGCTTGGAAGATGCAAAGGATGTATATGAATGCTGGGAAAGTGATCCAGATGTAGCTAAATATATGCTATGGACCAGCCACAACGAAATTAGCAAAACAATTGCATGGGTTGAAAAAGAAATTTCTAAAATTGAATCTAATGATTGGTATCGATGGGCTTTTGTATTAAAAGAAACCCAAGAACTTCTTGGAACTGGTATTATCTATTTTGAGGAAGAATATCAGAATTTTGAAATTGCTTATAACTTAGGTAAAAAAGCATGGGGTTTTGGCTATACAACGGAAGCCATGAGTGAAATCCTGCGTTTTGCAATAGAAATATTAGGAATACCTGAAATAATAGGTAGACATGCAGGGGAAAATCCTGCCTCTGGGAATATATTAAAAAAGCTAGGCTTTTCCTATGTAAAGGATATCCCCTATGAATGCAATTGTGGTACGAATATTTACGAAGGGAAAGAATATATTTTAAAGTTTTGATGTAAATAAAATTAAATTAAAAATATATAAATAGCTCCAATTGCTAGAACATATCTCTAACAATTGAAGCAACTTATTACTTATTTTTTCTTTGGCGAACACATTCGGCTAGCAAATATTCTATCTGTCCATTGATAGAACGAAAATCATCTTCCGCCCAAGATGCTAACTCATTCCAAAGACTTGGTGAGAGCCGTAGAAGAACTTGTTTTTTTGACTTTTCTTTTTCTTTCAGGGCTTTTTCTCTTTTTGCTACCTCTTTTTCCATTTCCTTAATGCTTTCGAGTCTAGCCTTAAGTTTTTCTTCCTTAGCAATAATATTATCTTCCATCTTATACCTACGCCTTTCAATTTTGGACCTTAAAGACAAAGCGGATATTCTAACTATTAACTAGTAACTATTAAAGACAAATACTCCTAATAAATCGATCCACTATTAACAATTGGCTGGGCATCCTTATTCCCACATAAAACTACAAGTAAATTACTTACCATAGCCGCTTTTCTTTCCTCATCTAAAACAACAATTTCTTCTTCACCTAGTTGGTCAATTGCCATCTTAACCATACTAACTGCACCTTCCACAATTTTTTGACGAGCTGCTATAATGGCAACTGCTTGTTGTCTTTGAAGCATTGCTGCTGCAATTTCTTCGGCATATGATAAATGAGTTATTCTAACTTCTTTTATTTCAAGACCTGCTTCTTTTACGCGTTGTTGCAATTCTTGTCTCATACTTTCAGCGATTTCCTGACTACTACCACGAAGTGTCTTTTCATCTGCATCATCTTCCATCGTATCATAAGGATATAATCTTGCGATATTACGAATTGTCGAATCACATTGAATTGATAAAAATGTCTTATAATTATCTACGCTAAATACAGCCTTTGTAGGATCAGCTACTCTCCAAATTACAACTGCTGCAATAATAATTGGATTCCCTAGCACATCGTTTACTTTTTGCTTCTCGTTATCAAGGGTTAATGTCTTAGTGGATATTTTCTTACCTGACATCGAAGGAATACTTGCACCTGCGGAAGTTCCTGAAGTTCCTGTTGCAATATTAATATTCGCTACTTGACCTCTAACTGGATTTATCGCGCTTGCAAATGGATTTGTAAAATAAAATCCCTCTTTTTTAATTGTACCATAATACTTACCAAACAAGGTCAGAACTAATGCTTCGTTAGGATTTAGTATATGGAATCCACTTGGTGTAAAACACAATCCAATAAATAAAACAATGCCAAAGGTCAATAAAGTACCACCCACTACTGAATTTCCCGAATCAATATTTATTATACCTAAAACAAAAGTTACAATAGATAGTACAAATCCCGCCACTACAAGTAAAAGTATAATTCCTCCACCCATTGGCCTAATTTCTTTTTCTTCAATTACATTAACTTTACTAATGCTTTCTTCCTGATGACTCATAAATGTTTCCTCCATTGGATTATATTATAATGATATCATTTTGATATCATTATAATAACAGTTCTTTGATTTGTCAACTAATATTTTCCAACAAAAATGCTGCCATAAAAATTTACAGCAGCAATTTTGGTTTGTTATCAAGATAAAACTTTTAATTTCAGTACATATCGATAGTTTTTCATAGAAATTCTTTTAATATTATTTATACTCTCTTCTACTTTTTCATGACATAGTTTGTAAGCCTTTGTCCAAAACGTTCTACTTGTTGCTCCTTGATAACACGATAGCCTCTTCTTTCAAAGAAAGGTTTTGCTGTAATTGACGCATGGGTTGTAAAATTGTTATTATCACATTGTTCTTCAAGAACGTTGCAAATTGCAGTTGCTATGCCTTGCTTTTGAAAATCTTTATGAACATAAAGGCGGTCAAGATATCCCGATTTATCCATATCGCCAAAACCAACAATGATATCATTTTCTATTGCCACAACAGTATAATGTTCTAAAAACGAAGTGTTCCATGCATCCATATCAATATTACCCGTCGCCCATGCATCTAATTGCTCTTTCGAGTAATCTTTCGCATTTACAGTATGAACTGTATCAAAGAATAATTGAGTGATCGCTTCACAATCCTTTTCCTGATATTTTCTTATTTCCATCTTAATTACCTCAACAAATTTCGTTTGATTTTTATCATCTCGCATTTATTTTAACTAATGCAAAACCGCATATATCAATCGAGTAGGAGGAAATTCATTAATTGAATTTCCGTCCTCTCACACCACCGTACGTACCGTTCGGTATACGGCGGTTCAATAAGATTACCTTATTTGCGAATATCTTTCACTAAGTGTTATAAAACCTTGTTCTCTAATATATTTATTGGTAAGAGTTGAATTTAAGATTGGGCTATTGGAGATTCTCCAGTAGCCTTTCCTTGTATTCGCATGTTCCCATGCTTTCCAATTCTCTACCCCTAGTTTAACTAAGTTATCATGTTTCGTTTTAATCTTTTTCCACTGTTTCCAGTAACAAAGACGTAAACGTCTTCTTAGCCACTCATCAAGTTCTCGTAAAGTACCTTTCATATCTGCTAGTTTGAAGTAACTTATCCAGCCAACAATTAATTGTTTTAGTTTAATAGCTCTGAGTTCCATACTCATTGCATTACTTCTTCCAGTGATACTCTTAAGTTTTCCTTTTAACTTCTTAACAGAAACTTGATGTACTCTTATTCCCATTTCACCTTTCTTATTGTAAAAGGTATATCCTAGATATTTTAGTTTCCATGGTCGGTCTACCTTACTTTTCTCTTTGTTAACTTTAAGCTTCAAGTCCTTTTCTATAAACTCCGTGATACTTTTCATAACTCGCTCTGCTGATTTCTTTGATTTCACGTATACATTGCAATCATCTGCATAACGGCAGAACTTAAGTCCTCTTCGTTCTAATTCCATATCTAGTTCATGCAACATGATATTACTTAATAGTGGAGATAAGTTCCCACCTTGAGGCACCCCTTCTACAGTAGCACTTACTAATCCCTTTTCCATCACTCCTGCATTTAGATACTTCCTTATCAGTCCGATTACTCGTATATCCTTGACTTCTTTATAAATCAGCCCAATTAACCTATCGTGGTTGACAGTATCAAAGTACTTTTCTAAATCTATATCTACCGCCCATTTATAGCCTTCATCCATGTATTCTTTACATTTTAGAATTGCTTGATGCGCGTTTCGATTTGGTCTAAATCCATAACTATTCTCTGAAAATTTCTTCTCAAAGATTGGCGTTAGTACTTGTGATACTGCCTGTTGTATCACTCGGTCTACTACAGTTGGTATCCCTAATGGTCTTGTTTTCCCGTTATCCTTTGGTATCTCTACCCTTCTTACGGGATTCGGTTTATAACTTCCATCTGCTATGGATTGCTTAAGCTCTTCGCCATGACTTCTTAGATATGGTAGAAGTTCATCTACTCCCATCTTGTCGATTCCATGACTTCCTTTATTCTTCTTTACACGTTTAAAGGCTTCATTTAGATTTTCATTACTAATGATTTTCTCTAGCAATCCATAGTGATATTCTCTTCGGGCGTTCTGTCTGTTATCCGACGTCATAGAAATGCTCGGCGCCTTTGCATAGCTTTCGAGTTCCACTCTATCCTTTTGCAAATGACCTGATTCTGTATTCAGTTGTCTGCTGTCATCACATTTCTTTGTTTCTTTCAAACTTTCAAAACCTCCTATTGTTCAGTCCTTCCCAAAGGTCGTCGACTACCTCCGGTACTATGACCTCTGCTGACTTCTTAGTGTTCAGCCATACATCACTGCATGGGTTGTCATTTCAGAGTTCACTTCCATGACGTATCACTAAGACCTCCCCAGGTAAGAACGCAATCTTCCTCTCCATCTATCTGCCACATTTACATTAATTAATTTCGAGTAGTTATTGGACTTCGATTTGTATAGCAATCTTATCCTTAATTAATGCCTTGTATGTGATTTCTGTTCGTCAGACCAGAGATTTGCCCACGGACTTCCTTCAGATTCGCCCTCACGAACGACACCCTTGTCTTGGGCTATACACTTGCCACTACTAGGCTGTGTTAGGGACTTTAACCCATTAGATTGCGCCCATGCTGGGCACACTATAGAGAGGTTAAGGGAGCTTAACACTCCCTTAACCTCTCATTGACTAAATAATTCGACATTATAAATGCTTACTATATATTAGTCTAAGTTTAATTATAACTACCATAATCATAATTGAACAGTTTAAAATTATATTTAACCGAGCTGGAACCTCCTCTTTTATAGACTTTTATATAATAGGTTCCTTTCTTGAATGTTTTTCCAAACCAAGTACTATAATTCCCTTCGTTACTATCCAACTCCTCACTGTATTTAAACTTTACATTACCACTTGAATCTAAAACTTCAAAATCAAACGCTCCGTCAAGACTATATTCCATATATAATTGTACATAATGATCTGAATTTAGGGTAAATTTATACCAGTCAACCTTAGAAGTTTTATCTGCACTAGTCAAATAACCTTTTCCTACAGTTTCTTGAACCTTCATAACTCTAGCCTTTTCTTTACTTTTTCCAGCATTCGACTCTACGTTAAGGAAAAAGCTTTCTAGTTGATATACATTGCTAGAGGCAGTTACCTGTATATAATAAGTCCCTGCCGGCACGGTATAAACTTTTTGTATCTCCCCAAATTCAGTGCCATCCTCTGTCAGTTTGTTATAGAGCTTACTACTTTTCGATATTACCTTCTTATTTTTATCCAGTAAACTAAATGTTGCCATTCCTCCCTCGGAATTATCAAGAGGATTCACATTAACTACCAATATACATGTTGATTTTGTCGTTATCATATATAATATTTTTTGATTTGCCTTATCTTGATACGCAATCGTCGTTTTACCTTCCGATATAACTCTATTATTACCATTTAGATCATACAATTTAATAAAAAATGCAGTTTCTCCCATAGACTCATTGCTGTCCATAGTAAACTTAATATAATAGGTACCCTTACCAGATAATGTTCGCACATAATCTACAAATTCATCTCTTTCTTTCAGTACAAAGCTTTTTCCAACAGGTATCTTACATTCTTTATCTTTATATATCGTACCTTCTATGGAATTAAATCCATAATCTTTTACTCCCATAGAAATATATATTCCACCACCGTTTTTTACGGTGAAAGGAATAACCAAATCCATATCGGCATCACCAAACTTAAGTACTTCATATCCCTTTTTCGTAAATCCTTTTAGAGAAGTAATACTATTCACCTTTAACTTTGCTATATTAACTGGTATGGTAGGTAGTAATTCCACTTTTAGATTTACCCATAAAGCAGTATCTGTTAAATCCCCCATTTCATTTGTTAACTTATAGCTGATATAATATTTACCCCTACTTAATGCTATCTCCGCATCAGTAACAGGACTGTCCGATTTTATATCTGTAAATTCCTTAATTTTTTCTGAGGATTCAGAATAACCCTTCTGAATTGTGATTGTTAAGCTACCCGGAACGCTATCTCGCTCCTTTACATCAATATTAATTTTAACTTTTCCATCTTTAGGCATTTCAAATTCAAAAATAGTACTCTTTGTAGAGCTGTCCATAGTAAATCCCGAGGACGCAATCTCCGATGCAGCTTGAGCACTGGTCTGTGCCAGCAACATAACTCCAATTAGTATCATAATACTAAATATAAATCTCATTAAGTTCTTTTTCATTTAAACCCTCCCCATAACATACTAAAATTTTGAAATATTATTCAGATTATACCATTTTATACATTTATTTTCAATTTTATTGATAAGAATAAATACGAGCATTTTTTACCATTTATTTTCATTCTACTTAATGGTAGCTTAGTAATATTTCTTTTGTATACTTGCGATCCCTACGGTTAATACTATATTTAAATTATCTAAGGATATTCTAGGATTTAGTATACTCATTAATTTTAATAAGGAGAATATATATATGAACAACATGAATCCAACTACTAGCAATAAGAAAAAAGCAGGAAAAGGAAATGGGAATTCCGTTATTAACAATCGTGAATCCGGGTCAAATGCAAGTAATTATGTTAGCGGCGACTCTACCCCAACATCATATGGGCATAAATTTAATTCAGAAAGTAATGCTAAAAATACAAAATAAAAAAAGGCGTGGACATAAAATCCACGCTATTTTTATACTTTAAAACTTCATTCACCTTACTCTTCCATATGACTATTATGAATTAAGCAATTTTCACTACTATCCTAGGTTCTATAAATACACTAATATTTCTTATTACTAATATTATAATCATTGATATAAAATCCGTCTTTTCCATACTTCTTCGCAACATATAATGCAACATCTGCGCTCTTATACAAGTCTTCATAATTACTAGAAACTTTATCTACATATGCTACTCCAATACTTGTTGAAAGCTTATAACGTTTATAATAATCTTTTAATTCTCTTCGAATAATTTGTAGTATAGACTCGATCTTAACAGTTATCTCATGCACAGTCATGTTCATATCTATAAAAACCGCAAATTCATCTCCGCCCATCCTTGCAACAATATCATTTTTTCTAAAGCAGGATCTCAAACAATTTGCAAATTTCTTAAGTACTTTATCTCCTTCTGGATGTCCAAGTGTATCATTGATTGTTTTAAAATTGTCCAAATCAAAGATAATCATAATCCCTTTTCCAGGAGAGTTTTCCAATGCTTTTTTTACTTTCTTTTCTAGACCTGCTCTATTAGCCAACTTAGTTAATGGGTCAGTTTCAGACTCTTCTTGTTTTTCCTGAAGTTTTTCTTGGAGGTCTTGCTGAATTCTCATCTTCTGTTCTACATCCTTGGTTTTATCAAGGATCATTCCATAAAATTCATCTTTAAAATGATATGAAGCAATACTTATAAATCTATCATTTACCCGAATTATATTATCTTCACTATCAGCAGAAGAAGTTAATGTATTTATATACTTTTCAAATTGTTCCGGTGAATTTTTCATTTGATTCCATATATCATCCTCTACACCTAAAATATCCTTAATATTATCAGAGAAAAAACACTGATTAATTGAATATAGACATTCAAATATTGCAGCCTGACTATTAATAGCATTAATGATTCGTGTCATTCTTTGAGCTCTAGATTTATAACTATCTTTCCAGTCATTCAATATTTCACATATTTTCTTAAACTCTGTATTATGTATCGTCTCAAATGTAATGTCATAATTTCCATCTATCAAAATTTTAATGTTAGACGCAATGGAATAAAGATCTTTTAATATGTATTTTTTTAAATAGTACATTAGCATCATCCATATACATGCAATTATCACCAAAAAAGCGCTAAGAAAAGCAACAAATTGTATTAACACGGTTCTATATACTAAATCCATTTGTGCATAAGCACATAAAATCTTATTCCCCAAATCTTTAGTTTTTAAATATTTCATAGAACCATTAATCCTAATAAGCTTACCATCTTTGCCACTATCCAGCACAGATATGAACGCTTCCTTTGTATTTACATTTTCTAAATGCAAGTCGCGTTCATTATTTTTTGTCATTCCTTCTACTTCTCCACTGCTTCTATCTACTACGAATACTGCCATTTCATATAAACTTGGCGTAGCATCCACAATTGATCCAATCGTGCTAGCTTTTAATAAAACTCGTAACTTACTGGAATCGATTTCTATTTGTACAACAGAATATTTTTCTGAGCTTGATTTTATTCCTATATATATCGGATCCTCTTGTTCCAATATCGTATCGGTATCAAGAGTCACTACATTTGCATTTGAATCCTTATTCTCAATCAGCTCCCAAAAAGGAAAGTCTTCATGATAATCCTTGAAATTTAAACCGACATATTCCTCCTCACTACTAAAAACTATGTTTCCTTCATCATCTATGAGGTTGATTGACTCCAATTCCATCAGCTGTTCTATTTTTTTTAGTTTTGAAATAGTATAACTCTGATTAATATCTTGATTTAAAATAAAGTCGACTGCGTATGCCCTATTTAAATAATCATTTTGAAACAGTATTTTTTTCTCTTCTACCTCTAACTTACTAGTATCGTATGTACTCTCGACTTGCTCAATGATCTCTTCTAAATCTTGTATTACCGCTTTGCTTTGTATTGAAAAAATTATCCCCAAAGACAAAACAGACACTATACCAGCTATAATGCTCAATCCAATGACTATTTGTTTAAATAATATTTTCTTCATATTTACCTCCATTTCTAAGCGAATACATCTATTTTCGCAACATATATAATCAAGAATTGTTATGTCTTAGAAGGAATACATTATTATTTGTTAACAATATAGTTTCATTCGTCATTATATGGTAGTGTCAATAATTTTGTGTAAATAGTTTATGCGTACCTTTCGGTAAACATATCCTGAAGTTTATCTGATGAACAAGCAAAGCCTCTAAGCTTTCTTGTAGACCATGATTCATTATAAGAAATCACTTTATAATAAACGAGTTTACTACATGCGTCTTCTGTGGGTAGTGCATCCTTAGTTTTTACAAGACGACGTACTTCTTTATTAAAGCGCTCGATCCAATTCGTTGTATAGATGGATTTTCGCATAGAAACAGGGTATTTATAGTATGTGAATAAGTCCTCGTCATTTAACCAGGATTCCACTACACGTTTATAAGATTTACTCCATTTAACAGCAAATTCGTCTAAAGCTGCTCTACACTGCTCTAGGTTTGGAGATTCGTATACAACTTTTAAATCAGCTGTAAAATCGTTGATATCTTTCTTACGAACACTACGAATTGCATTACGAACTTTATGGACAATACATCGTTGAATATCCGCTTTTGGATATACTCTATGAACAGCATCGTCAAGTCCAGAGAGACCGTCCATGACGAAGAGGAGAACTTCATCTACGCCTCGTTCTTTTATCTGGCGAAGATTATCCTCCCAAACATAAGCGCTTTCATTTACACCGATAAAGAAGTCTAATACTTCACGGTATCCATCTTCATCGACACCTAAAATGAAGTAAACGGCGTCACTTGATACTGTATCTCTTCTTAATTTAAGATGTAAAGCATCAATATAAATGACACTGTACCTCTTCTTTAGAGGACGCTTATGCCACTGTTCAATTTCTTCAAGAGCAACATCAGTGATATTACTTACTGTAGCCGCACTATAAGAATTTCCATAAAGTTTTTCAATGATGTTAGCAATTTCACGTGTAGATACTCCACTTGCATACATGCGGATGATCATGGTTTCTAGCCAATCATCTCTTCTTGCATATGGTGGAATGAGTTGTTGTTCAAACTCATTATTACGGTCACGAGGAATTTTAAGATTCTCAATCAGACCGTATTTGGTTTCATAATTACGGGTATAGTATCCGTTGCGTGAATTGCCAGTACCATGTCCTTCGTAGCTATATTTACTGTACTGGAGAATGTTAGTGAGTTCTTCCTTCATCAAGGTTTCCATGGTTTGTTTTAATAGACCAAGAATATACTCTTCAAAAAAAGAGTTTAAGTCTAGATTTTCTTTTTGATTTTTGTTATTATTAGTCATAGGGAAGTCCTTCTTTCTTGGTTATGTTTTTCTTCGTCGTTAAACATTTTACCATGTCAGATGGAACTTCTCTATTTTTATTTACACAAAATATTTTACACTATCCATTATATGCTACACCGTATTATCTTAAATTTAATACATGCCTAAGCTGTTACTAAATTCATTTAAACTATATAATTGCATTTGAATAACAAAAAAACTACACTATTTGAGCAGTATCAAAAAACCTGTACTTCGGATAACTCCTTAAGGTACTTTCTTTTGATACAGTCATATAATGTAGTTTAATAACTGTTCTTTACTAAAGTGTGTGAATTTTCTACACAAAAAAAGTACACTAAAAGTGTACGCAAAATATGAATATAATAACTGGCTACCATATCTATTCAGATGAAGGCCCTATAGCTTTGCGTACATCCCTTTTCAAGGAGTTTGCCTTTATATTTATATAATAATTTTATATATAATTTATTTCATTGTCAATTGTCAAAATAAACAAAATACTCATTCAATATATCTAATAAGTCTGTTTCTTTATTGTTTCTCATCTAATATTCTCTCATTTTAAATACTATATATATTTACAAAAAAATAAGAGCTTCAAAGTTTATAAAACTCTGAAACTCCTATTCTAATTACTGCAGTCGACGGGACTTGAACCCGTACCCAGTCAACCCGGACTAGATCCTTAGTCTAGCGCGTATGCCAATTCCGCCACGACTGCAAAAAACCTATTAAATTAGGCAATCTAATCATATATGAACTAGATATTTTGCCAATTTCTTCGCTAGATATTATCTTACGAACGAACATTATTATAACAGGTATATTAATAAATTGCAATACTTAATTTATTTTTTTGTTCATCCATAATATACAAATTATAATGTCGTACTTAATATATAAAAACAAGTATCAAAAAATATCAGCTATTTAATTATTTAATCAATACAACTTACATTTAAGTGTTAATATCCCCTGCTACTAAAAAAAGAGGATACTGTTATGTATCCTCTGACTTAAGCTACTGCTATTTTAAATCTTCTTTAGTAATTGAACCATCCTTAATCCATTGTTCTTCACATTTATGTTCATGACCTATTTTAAACATTAAATAAATGGTTAATATAAACCATAAACTTATTCTATCAATAAAAATCGAACTACCTATCATTGCAACGATATAAAGTATTACTCTAATCTTTTTCCATTCTTTATAGTTTTGGAATTCTCTAGCTGACATATTAAAACGCCCACAATATCTTTTGTTATTATCGTCATTCATTGTTATTCTATCCTTCTTTTAATCATGTTAATTTAATTCTTTTTATGCCTGTTTACTATATTTTTTTAATTATTCTATTTACTGTACTCCTTGATAATCCAGTTTGTTTCACAATATCGACTATCTTCATTCCACTACTATATAAAACCTTTACAGTTTCACCTTTTTCATTTTGTTTGCTAGGTCTTCCCCCATTTCTCCCTCTTGCCTTTGCAGATGCTAAACCTTCTTTTGTTCTTTGTGATATTAAATCTCTCTCTAATTGACTTAGTCCACTCATTACAGTTAATAGAAAGTCATTGTACGGATTATCTGTAGTGGTATCTAGCCAAGTATCTTTAATACTTTTAATGCTAGCTCTCTTACTCTTAATCTGCTCTATGATATCTAACAAATCCTTTGTACTTCTACTTATACGTGTTAAGTCTGTAATTATTACCGTATCACCGTCTTGTAGTTCAGAAATCATTTTGTTTAGTTGTTCACGTTCTCTTTTAGTACCAGTTATCTTTTCCATGTAGATGTTGCGCTTATCTACTCCGTATTTCACTAATGCATCAATTTGTCTATCAAGGTTCTGTTCATCTGTTGATACTCTTGCATATGCTAATAGCATGAAAATCACTCCTTATGTATATGATGTCTGTATTGTATCATAAACGTTTCAAAATGTAAATAGATACTGATACGTTTTTTGACACATTTTTAATCTCTACAATCCTTGATTTTACGTCACTTACTAAAGTGTGTCAAAAACAATCGTTTATGACACACTAATATCAGAATCATTAATTTAATTAGTTATCAAGTTATTTGTCGTTACAAAATAACTATTCATAAAGAACAGTAATAGACAATATAGATTTTTAATTAAATATCATTGTCGCATATATAAATAAAATATTGTCGTAAAAGTATCATCTATATTGTATTTCTAGACGAATAGTATTAAATTATTATACGTATAGTCGTATGAAGAAAATAAACGCTATTCAGATTAGAAAATGTATGTTTTTTTCGATATTTTACCTTTTACTAAATCATAACTATTCTACTATTTACCAATTTATCAAAATACTGGAAATTGAATTTAGAATGTGCTATAATACTCTTATTATTACATACAAAGGAGAGCATTATGAAAATAATCAGAAAACTAATCACAATTCTTTCATTAGCAATGATAATAACCTTAGTTATACCAATTCTAATGCAATCTAATCAAATCGTAGCGCAGGCATCTAAAGCGCAAACATCTAAAGTGAAAATTAGTAAAAAAGAAGTTCAACTAAGAGTAAAAGAAGGTGTCACACTTAAAGTATGGGGCACTAAATCTACAGTTAAATGGACTTCAAGTGACAAAAAAGTAGCATCTGTATCAGCTAAAGGAAGAGTTTATGCAAGAAAAAAAGGTACTACTGTTATTACTGCCACAGTTAACAAAAAGAAATATACATGTAAAGTTACTGTAACTGATGGTACTTTAACAGATAAAGAAATGGCTGTTTATGGATGGATTTTATTACAGGATAGCTTAGTAAATCCTGAATCAATACAAATACATAGTATTAAAGCTGGAACAAGAGATATTGAATATGGTGACGGAACAACTTTTGAAGACATACAGACAGTATTATTCGACTACTCAGCTCAAAACGGATTTGGTGGCTATACAAGAGGTTATGCTACTGTTAGTATTTACCCTAGAGATGGTGAACCATATGCTAATTATCTAACAAGCGATTATTTTGATGGTTATTTAGCATTAACAACATATGTAAAAAGCTATACTCCAACACTAGATAACGAATCCACTATCAAAGTAAAAGACATTAAATCCATAGTAGCTGATTATCAAGAAGAAGAAAATTACGAAATCCATTAAACTATAAAGAGGTAAGCTAAATTAGCTTATCTCTTATTTTTTTATCACTCTACAATACCAACTCCTAATACTTTAACGTACTCTAATGTTCAAATTTCAATCAAATTACTTTGCTTGATAAAATGTTCACCTTTTTTATTTTAAATGAAATTTGAGTCTAATAAGTGCGTTTAAGTTAAGGAATCTATTAATTATGTTTTCTTACCTCTCCATACTTTCGAATTTCGTCTTTTGCACTTTTTGCAAAATCACCTATAACATAATTTGTTTTATTACCTTTCATTTCCTTTGAATAAATCGTAATTAAATATATCTTCTTTTTTTCTCCAGAAATACAAATATTATACTTAGTGTATTTCATTTCATGATTAGTGATTAATGGTTCATACTTACATACTACATCTTGATAAAATATATCTTCATTCATACCAATACTTTTAAATGCCTCTAATGGATTAGAATACTTTTTAGTTTTATTGTTACTATCTGTTATTACTATATAATCAATATCATCTAACATTCTATGTACTTTAGGCTCTACCCAAAGCAAATTATCTGCCCGATTATTAATTTCACATTTTTTATTAGGATTAAATGGTTTAATATGATGTACCTCTGTTTTAATACTAGGATTATCATTTTGACAAAATGCTTTTGCTGTTAATCTATGGAGAAATTGTTTTGTGGGCTCTTTTTTATTAACTTTATTATTTGGATTTAATTGTCTATAATAATATTGATGATTGCTTTCGCTCTTATCTTGATATAACTTAACTATCTTATAACAATTAGCTTTTTCATCAAATTCTAATAGCCTGCTATAATTACTAATCCAGTAATTTTTCCATCCAACTACTTTTACAAATATTTCATCTTCTTTTATAAGGGCTATTCCTTTGTTAGATACATCTAGCTTTCCGTATAATCTTTTTTTAGTTATCTTCATCAATTTAATCCTTTCTATCATTAGTAAATATCAAAATTACATTATAAAAATACTAATGGTAATTACTATTATTTATCAATATTACCTTACTATGTTAATCCCTACTGCAACGCAAGCATTATTTTTTAATAAATTTATATCATTTTCAGTAATTACCATTATTATTATTTCTGAATTTTTAAGTTTGCAGTATCTACAAAAATTAGTTTCCACACTCTAATACTTTGTTAATAATTTCCTCCAATTTTTCATTATTACCATTAAGTCTATCTCATGTTTGAACGCTTCACTTTGAATACTTGATATAGTTCTAACATGGCTTTTAGTTATCCCCTTAATAATTGGCTCTAAGTCATTAACATCAAATAATAAAGGTACACTTTTTATACTTTCATAAGTTCGAATTTCTCTAAACATATTTGATATCCAACCTCGTTTATCATTAGTATTAAAATGCTTTGTCACAAGTTTTTTTAATTTTTTTCTATTATTAATTCTCCACTTTTTTAATTGCTTTGTAACATCTTCATTAAACTGTACAAGGAAATAATCTTTTATTTGTTTGTCGTAAATATCTCTAACGTTAGTTGTTTTCAGTGCATTTCTTATCTTTCTTTCAGTTTTTAGGGTATATTCTATTCTCGCTAAATTACTTGGCATATTAGTTCCAAGTTTATTTGCTAATTGCTTTCCTTTATCATATATCTTTAGTTCAATTTCTTTATTTCCTACATAAAGTGTCTGTAATTTATCCTCTTGTAGTTGTTTATCTGCCTCGTAAAAAGTACAATATGTAATATTTGATTTCTTATTTTTGATATTGCTTTTTCTAGCATATCTATCCCTTGGTGCGTTTCTTATCATCATTAATAAAGTTCTTCTATAATCTTTAAAACTACCATTTTTAAGATTGAAAGTTAAATTAATTTCAATTTCACAAAATTTAACTTTTGAGTAATCAACAAAAATTCCATATTCATTTTCAAGATATAAAAAAACCTCTTTTAGAAAGTCTTTATATTCAGCGCAAGTCTTATTTTGTAAATTATTCCTTATAGTCAAACTTATTTTTGCATACTCCTTCTTAGCGCCTTTACAAATCTTTACACCAGCAATAAAATCGCTAAATACCTTATTATCAATTATCTTTAGATAAGAAAACATTTCTCCACTATCTAAAATATAGAATGCCTCTCTGCTACTCTCAGCATGTAATGTGACTCTTCCTTTTTCTATCTTCTTGTTAAGTTTATCAAAATCTATTGAAACTATTTTAATATTTCCTATTATAGTTTTATCAATTCCTATCCTCTCAATAAATTCATAATCTTTAGACATCTATCTGTCCTCCATACGAAACATAGATAATAATTCCATTTATTAATTCAATCCTATATACTATTCTATCAATAATAGGGTCTAATCCTTCTTCTATAATTCTATTAATTGCATCAGAAGATATAAAAAATTCCGTTTCTTTATAGTTGTTAATAGATATTTCATTATCCGTAATCTGTCTTATTAATGCATCTTCCATAATAATATTCATTTGAATATTCTCACAACTATATGTAATGGTAACGAATATTTCATTATCAACATTATTTACTATGTATATAAAGTCGTTCAATGTGAGATTATCTTGTTTGTTTTTTGTTAATTTATCCATCGTTTCTCATGCTCTCTTTCTATTTTGTTTCATATTAATTTTGTTAGTTTTATTTTTTGCACCATATAACCAAGCCAAAGGGCTTATTTCGTCAAAATTCTCATCAAAATCAGGTACATATGTCCTAATGTAATTTTCTGTAGTTGTCGAACTCTTATGTCCTAATCTTCGCTGTAAATCGATTATATTACCAGTAGCACCAATATAAGCAGTGGAAAATGTGTGGCGAAATAAATGCGATGAAGTCTTTGTTATACCTCTACTTTTGTTATATCTTGCAAGTGAATCTTGTAAGGTTCTCTTCTTTATTGGATTGCCACAATCGTCACAAAGCAAATAATCTTCTGGCTCGCCTTTTCTAATACTTAAATACTCTTTTATAATCCTTTGTAATGCAGTATCTATCTGTATAGTTTGCGTTATTCTACTTTTTGTATTATATAGCGTTATTGTTTGACCACTTAGATTTATATCTTTTATCTTCAACCGTAACGCAGATTCTAACCTCATACCCGTACCATAAAGTAGGTTAATATAAAACCATGTTCTAAACTCTACAAATGAATTTGACTGTGGTTTTTTAATTAAAATCTGTAATTCTTCTTTTGTATAACATTCCTTAGCGATGGTTTTACATTTCGGCATCTTAATTCTAAATTCCTCAATTTCTCCATTATCCATACAGTTATATAAGAAAGCTCTTAATGTACCTATATAAGATTTTATAGTGGCATCCTTGCATTTCCTATTTGTTCTTAAATGAATTATAAAGTTTCCAATAGTCTTAGTATCTATTTCTTCTAATAGCATTTTTTCATTATTTATAAACTTCATAAATACTTCAAAATGCAAAGAATACGTTTTAACAGTATTAGGAGATACATTTTCGTAATTCTTTCTACTAATAAAATTATCAAACCCTTCTCTTATTGTTTCGTTTGTTTTTTGTGTCATCTTAATCCTTTTCATCTTTTTTATCCTTTCTTAGTTTATTATATTAAAATTATGCATAAAAAAAACCAACCATATTTAAAAATGAGTGTAAGAAATAAAGCTAATAACATTTCTGTCATTAACAAAATATCTTGCATTCTCATTTTTAAATAAAGCTGGAAATTTAATTTATTATATAATATTTCTTAAGTTAAAAGAAACAAATTAATAGCCACACAATATTTAAAATAGAATTACATATATGCACTAGATGTCAAAATATATCCTGTATTATCTAGTGCACTTTGGAGATAATTTTTATCTTTTTAAAAACACATCCAAAGTCTATATTGTCCTATATTCAATTAGCTTTTTTGCATTTAAGGATTTAATTATACACTAATATCACACTTTTGTCAAGTGTTTTTTTATGTTATTAATCCTTAGTCTAGCGCGTATGCCAATTCCGCCACGACTGCAAATTAATTACTACATAACGCTTACCTCGTCAGCAAGCAATATGTAGTATACCATGCTTTTCTTCATATTTCAAGTATTTTTTTCATGAATTATTATGAATTATTATTTTATTATCTACATGAACATATTTAATACTATTGTTTTAAATACGTCAAAATATAAGTCCCTGGATTATATATTGTACAGATAATTTCATTACTACCATTCGTTACTGTATTCATTTCACCAATTACTGATTTCTTGTTTGGTGTATAGAAAATACTACATCCCTTTAATTTATATTCATTTGGTATTGTTATCTTCATGGTCAATGGAAATTCTGCATCCATATTTTCATCTAATAATTCAACATCAAATGCGATGTAATAATTATATTTTGTAGCTCTTTTTAATACATTTCGAACTAAGCTTGGTGTAACCGATTTGCCAGTAATCTTTGTTTTATCCTCTGAGTCATATAAAGCTAACGATACTTTTGCTGTATGTTTACCATTCGTTGCATTAAATACTGCTGCATTGCTGTAATCAGCAGACTGTTGTGAAACAACCTCTACTGTAATATCTGCTGTACAACCAGAAGCCTCTACTGTAACGGTCTGATATCCTTCATAAGTAAAGGAGGGAGATAAAATATTAAAACTTGTTATCACATTACTTGTTCCATCACTATAGGTCGCAATAACTTCAATGTCTTTTGTACGCACAGTATTTCCGATGGCTACTGTTCCTCCATGATAAGTAGCTTTAATACTAGTAATTGTCTTTTGTATACCTATTACTGTAAATGTAGCCTTCCTTCCACGAAAACTTACAGTTACTTGTTGTGAACCTGCCACTGTAATCTTCTCTGGACTCAGTACATAATTATTAATAACTTCAGAGCTTCCATCCGTGTAAATAGCCATAACTGTTAATTCACGAGGATTAATTGTCCCACCTAATGCAACACCACTTCCTTCGTATATTGCAGTTAATGAATCAACTGATTTCGGCTCAGAACCATAAACTTCAAATTTAGTAGAGACTCCTTTATATATTAAATTAACAACATTAATACCTGTTTTCTTTATCACATCATTTGACAATGTGAAATCTGTAATCGTTTCACTACTATAATCACTATATGTAGCGGTTGCTACTATGTCCCTTAAATCAACACTATTTCCAACACTGATTTCATACCCTGTGTAGTATGCAGATACTTCAATAACTTTCTTACCCATAACGGTAAATTTAGTTGACTTATTCTTATAAACAACTACAAATGTATTGTCACCAGCTTTATTTACTATTTCAGAAGATAATCGATAATCGTATACAGTAACTAAACTTCCATCTTCATAGAGTGCTTCTACCACCAGTTTTGTTTTATCAAGGGGCTGTCCTACAATTATACTTTCTCCTGCATAATAAGCATTTATTTCAACTAATTTATTCGTATTTATATTACTGCTGGCATATACCTTATTTTGTTTTCCAAAACCCCCTATTACTATCCCACCGCAAAAAAGGATGAAAAAAAAGGAAGGTATTATAATATTATTTATTATAAACATTCCTTTTGTCTTTTTTGTATTCATAAGCAGCTCCTTTCTCTTTATCAACCTAATATACATATCGACCAATTGTCTAAAATACATTAACGAAAATAAAAGAAAAGATTCTTTATAAGACTGTGAGTAGCACATTCTCAAGCTGACGCATAATCACGAAGTGACTAACTATCTTAGCGTTCTTGTACGATCTTAACCAATACATTTATATTTATATGTATTTTTTTTTACGAAATAAAAAAACTCCCCGAGTTGGGCTCGAACCAACAACCCCACGGTTAACAGCCGTGTGCTCTACCATTGAGCTATCGAGGAATATAAATAGAATATGAAGTTTATCCAATGAGTATATTATAGAACCTGATTCTTCAACTGTCAAGCCAATATTTTCATTAATTTTGAATTTTTTCATATCCTATCAAAGCAATAGATGCATTTTATTTCACACAAATATCAACGATAATATTTACCTTATGATAATAATATATTTCTTTTTTATTTGTCCCAATTCTACCTTTTAAATGCTTTTAGCAGAAACAATCAGCATCATGGGCCTGCGTAATTCATCTTTCATACCAGGAATATCTAACATGTGCTTTGGCGGTTGTGGTTCTTCAATTCCGGTAATCATAAAGCCATTTTTTAATAAAGTATTTAAATATGTTGTTAATGTCTTATGATACTTTGTTACTTCTTCTCCTAAGAAAATCGCCTTACGCTTTCCCTCTATATAGTAATTATCTACTGGAAAATGTGCGATATTCCCTTCGTTATCATAAATCCAATCTTGCGTTCCATATGCAGTAAACACTGGATGTTCTACAGAGAATACAAAGTCACCACCACTTTTTATACATCTCTTCACAGTCTTTACAACATCTTCAAAGGATACAACATAATGTAATGCAAGTGAGCTAATAACGCAATCAAAGAAATCCTCAGGAAAGTTAATATCTTCAATTGGTTGATGAATATACTTAACCTGTTCATATTTATTTTTTTCTATTGCTTTCTCTAACATCTTTTTAGAAATATCAATTCCAACTACCGACTCTGCGCCTTGTTCCATGGCATATTGACAATGCCATCCATATCCACAACCTAAATCCAAAATACGTTTTCCACGAAAATCGGGAAGCATTTTTTTAAGAGTTTCCCATTCTCCAGCCCCTGCTAACCCTTTCTTGGAACGATCCATATGGCTATATTTTTCAAAAAACACTTCATCATCATATTTATTTTCTTTCATTTGTTACCTCCAAAACTTAGCATGTACAATAATAACGTTATTATAACAAAAAACTCTCATAGAAAGCAAAATAGAACATACATCCATAACAAGAAGTTACCGTACTCTTGTATCAAAATTCTTTTTGTTCTAAAATATTAAATGTATATACATAAAATTATTATTCCTTGATACATCTAACATATCATTAAAACAAAACGGAGGTATTAAAATGCTTGAATTATATAAACAAAGAAGATCCATACGTAAGTTTACTTCTGATAAAATTAGTAAAGAGAACATAGAAAGCCTTAAAAAGGCTGCCTTATTAGCACCAACTTCTAGGAACTTAAAACCCATTGAGTTCATTTTCATTGAAGATACTGAAACGATTCACAACTTAAAAAAATGTAAAAAATTTGGTTCGACAGCTTTAGAAACAGCAACATTAGCAATTGTTATGATTGGTGATGGAACTAAAAGTGATGTATGGATTGAAGATGCAGCAATTGCAACTACATTCATAATGTTAGAAGCAGAAGCTTTAGGATTAGGATCTAATTGGATCCAAATGCGTTTAAGAGAAGGCGAGAATGCTCCTTCAGAGGAAGAAGTTAGAACTTTATTAGGTATTCCAAAACATTATGGTGTACTATCCGTATTAGCAATCGGGAATAAAAATGAAGTAAAAGAAGCCTATTCTGAGGAAGACTTAGACTTTAGCAAAATACATGAAAATTCATTTCAATTGAATGATTAACACTTAGTAATCACCTTTTGGTTAAGAAACCCGATAATAAATAACAGCCAATACTTATTGTTCCTTTCATACTCCGAATCTAAACTTCTTTCGTTTATAAAGGATAATTAAAGATATTGGCTGTTATGTTACGTTTTATTATCTTATGTAGTGCAGTTGATGGGACTTGAACCCACACCAGAGTACTCTGACATGAACCTGAATCATGCGCGTATGCCAATTCCGCCACAACTGCAAATCTTACCATAGCTTCAATATTATATCATATTTTCAAATATTTATCAATAAATCTAGATTCCATCCTCCCTTATCATGTATTCCATATTTTTATATTACTTTACTTTATTTGTAATTTTGCAATTTATTTGTTATAATACCCATTAATGCAAATGAGTAGGAGGGTTTTAAAAATATGGAACAAAAGATTTCTAACTTTCGTAATGATATAGCTCTATTCGTTGTGGAAGAAAAAGATGATGATTTTATTTATCGATATGTAAATAGATACTATTGTCAAATAATTAACCTTGAATATCCATTACAGCAAGAATACAGTGTATCACAAGTATTAGATAAGAACGATTTAAATGAATTCAAAACTTATTGTAAATTTCTAAAAAAAGAGTATGATTATATTAAATACGAAAAAAATATTTACACTAACCATCTCTATACACCACATACTGTTACTATGTTTTCCTTTATTATAAATGGTCTTTATTTAATTGCCTGTTCCATAAGCTATAGCGAATTATATTTATATGAATATCAACAAAAAAAAAATATGTCATTATTAGCTTCTCAAAGTGATACTTTATATTCCCTATTTACTCTCAGTTTAACTGACTCAGATCAATGCATTATTTCAGATATAAATTCTGTCTTCTGTAATTATCTTGGTTTAGAAAAAGAATTTGATAATAACAACATCGAATCTATATTTCCAACGAAGGTAGCCAATTTTTTATCTCAAGGTTTTGTAACTTGCCTTAGCAATGGGCGTACAACAAATAAACAACTTATATATGATTGTAGTGAATTTGATTTACAAAATTTTTATTGTCCCCAAAATGGTTCTTATTATTTAAATGTTATTTTTATACCACTTAACCATGATAATAAACTATCATGTATCTGTTTTGTTAAAGATATATTTAATGATATTGATATAAAAAGAAGTAGAAATGAACTTATATTAGAATACGATACTATATTTAATGCTTCAATGAACCCAATTGCAATATTAAAAGTATTTGATAAAAATATAATAAAGTTAGAAAAGCAAAATAAGAGAATGGAAGTCCTTCTAAATCGATTTCCCGAATTGCTGTCTCAGTTATTCCAAGAGCACAATAATTTTGATCAATTATTAATAGAAAAAAGCCGCATTGAAAGCATAATTACATTTAATATTCGTGATAATACCTACCATTTTCAAATTAATATAGTCCCTATTATTGAAGATATGATTGTTACGAAGATAGTAATTACTATACTTAATGTAAATTCTTCTAAAAATAAGATTGTATCACCAATTCATGTACGTTTAACTAAACGTGAAAAAGAAATTGTATTATTAGTAGCTCAAGGACGAAAAAATGATTATATTGCAACTAAATTAGGAATTAGTACAGGAACTGTAAAGAAGACTCTATCAAACGTGTATAAAAAATATGCAATTACATCAAGAGTTGAATTAATAAAGTATTTTTTGAATGAGCAAAGTTAAAAAGTATTATTTAATAACATTTCATCTTCAAATTTTGTTAAATTATTACATAAAATCAACCTAAGAGGTATTTTATATTTCCCGACTTCTGTTATAATGAAATTGTTACCAAAGAATGCTAAGTTGTAAAGGAGAAGGGTAATTATGTCAGCATTTGTGGAAAATACAACAAATTGGAGAGTATCTGAAGAAGAATATGAAATTAATTATAATTTAACATATTCTGTGAACGATGTATATGAAGAATTTGAACTATGGGAATATGGAATTCAATGTGAATTGCTAGACCGCAATAAACAAATAGTATCTACTGCGGAAGTAAAACATATTTCTAGTAACTGTAACTACGTTTTAGGTTTCATTCAAAAAATTACGGATAATAAGGTATTTCCTATCCATCTAGTGGATGTTGTTTCTGATTTGTTAGAGGAAGAATGCTTGATATGATTATGTACATAAAATTAAGAAATTTGAACTTCATATATTTTAAAAATAAGACAAGCTCTTTTGCATAGGAGGATTTTCCTATTAATAAAGAATTGTCTTATTTTAATGTTTAAAAAAGCACAGGAGACTTTTTACCAATAACATAAATAAGACTGTTGCAGTATATTCCAAACATGCAACAGTCTTATTCTTATATCTCTTTCATATTGCTTTCATCTAGTATAATCGTAAACGGTCCATCATTTACTAAACTAACTTTCATATCTGCACCAAAGCTGCCTGTTTCAACCTTATCCACTCTCTTCTTGCATTCACTAACAAAATATTCGTATAAAGCGTTTGCATGATTAGGTGCTCCTGCCTTAATGAAACTAGGTCGATTTCCCTTTTTACAATCAGCATATAGTGTAAACTGAGATACGATTAATAATTCGCCATTCACATCATGTAAGGAACAATTTGTCTTTCCTTGTTCATCGGCAAAGATTCGTAGTTTTATTAATTTATCTAAATAAGCATCTGCAATTGCTTCTGTGTCTTCATTACTAACACCAAGCAACACTAATAATCCACGACCAATCTTTCCAATGCACTGATTATCCACAGTTACGCTTGCTTCTTCCACTCTTTGTACGACTAACTTCATTTTATCTCTACCCCATAGGGCTTAAACAGCCACATTTTTCTTAGTTTATTAAAATTATTTAAGTATTTTTGGTAAAAGTGAAGTACCATCAATATCTACTTTAACATTAAAGTAATCTAATATTGTCGCTCCTATATCAGCAAAGGTTCCTCTTGTTTCTAAGTTAAGACCTGACTTAATATTATTTCCGTATATCACAAGAGGTGTGTATTCTCTAGAATGATCTGTGGAAGGAGTAAGTGGATCACATCCATGATCTGCAGTTATCATAAGAATATCATCTTTTTGCAATTTCTCTAATATTCTAGGTAAGTTTTGATCCACATAAGTTAATGCTTTTGCATAGCCATCAACATCATTTCGATGTCCATAGAGCATATCAAAATCAACTAAATTCACAAAACATAAACCTTTAAAATCCTTATCCATATATTCTAAAGTTTTTTCAATACCATCCGCATTATCCTTTGTTCTTACAAATTCAGTTATTCCACTTTCTGCAAAGATATCGTTTATTTTACCTACTGCAATAACATCATATAAATTATCTTTTAACAGATTTAACATGGTTTTCTTAGGTGGTTTCACCGAGTAATCATGTCGATTTGATGTACGAGTAAATGGATACTCTCCCGTAAATGGTCGTGCAATAACTCTACCAACATTATAATCACCAGTACATAACTCTCTTGCGATTTCACAGTAACGATATAATTCTTCTACTGGTACAATATCCTCATGAGCTGCAATCTGGAATACACTATCTGCTGAAGTATATACAATAAGTGCACCAGTTTTTACATGCTCTTCACCATAATCTTTAATTACTTCTGTACCTGAATATGGAAGATTACATATTACTTTTCTACCTGTTTTTTCTTCAAACGCTTGAATCAATTCTTCTGGGAACCCATTTGGAAATGTTGGAAGTGGTTTTTCTGAAATGATTCCTGCAATTTCCCAATGACCAATGGTTGTATCTTTTCCTTTGGATGCTTCTTCCATTCTAGCGACAGTTCCTTCAAATTCTTTTGCAGTTCCAAGCTCTTTAATACCTTCAATTTGGAATAGACCTAACTTATCCATATTTGGCATAGAAAAGTATGAACTTGTACTTGCTGCTTTTATTGTATTACTTCCTTCATCTCCATATTGTGCGGAATCTGGCATTTCACCTATTCCAACGCTATCTAAAACAATTAAAAATACTCTTTTCATTGTTTTCTCCTTTCTTTTTAAAAAACATATACATAGTTTATCCTAAATTAAGAATTATTAATTTTTTGTAACATATTGTTATAAGCATATATTTATGATATAATCACCATTGCTTATTAGTTATTATTTTATCATAAATTTCAAAGTTTTGAACCTTTTTTTATGATAGAATAAATAAAGAAAGGTCGTGCTATATTGAAAGCATTATATCAGAAATACAAACATGCTTGGGTTTTACTTTATTTTTTTATTTATGCCCCATGGTTTGCTTACCTTGAAAAAACTGTAACCACGTCATTTCATGAGGTTCATATTAAAATAGATGATTACATTCCTTTTGTTGAATGGTTTGCCATTCCTTATTTTATATGGTTTGCATTTATTTTTGTTACAGTAGCGTACTTCTTTTTTACTGATAGAAAAGAATTTTATCGTTGTTCTGCCTTTCTATTCATAGGTATGACCATTTGTCTTATTATTTATACAGTTTGGCCAAATGGGCAAACGTTACGCCCTGATCTAACAACGCTAAATAGAGACAATATACTCATCGATATTATTTCAAAACTCTATAAAACAGATACTCCAACTAATATTTGTCCGAGTATCCATGCATATAACTCCATTGGTGCATGCATTGCAATTTTCCATTCCGAAAAATTAAAGAAAAAGAAGTATATTACAATACCAACTGTAATATTAGCCGTTTTAATTTGTCTCTCTACGGTATTTTTAAAGCAACATTCATTTTTTGATGTTATTTGTGCCGGGATATTATCCTGTGTTATGTACTTAATTGTTTACGTGCCAGACTATTCAAAAATAGCAGAACGAAAAAAAGAGAACATTAAAACAATGGCTGGTTAATAGCTAAAAGAAAAAACTTATATTTTATTTGATTGCTTCATAATAAAGCTACAAATAAAATATAAGTTTTATTTTTTAACCAAATTTATATATTTTCTTTGAAATTAAGTAACCAAGTTTTACAATCTTACGCCCTAATTCAGATTTAAGATTCATTGACTTTCCAAGCATGCACGATGAAATCTTTTTATACAATCTTTTATCCTTTTTCTCTAGATAACTCCATAACTGATCTTTCTTATCAAGGCTTGTCTTAGATCCCTCTTTAATTAAGTATACCGATGAAACCGTCATCATAATGGATAAATATTTAATCAAATAATTCCGTAATTTTTTATTTTTTACTGCCATTACATCGCAACAATCAATCATAAGTTTATTTACTCGTAGCTGTTGGTCAATGCGCTTAATCATATTCGCTTCATTTACTGATTGATCATCTCTTCCAATAAAATAACGATAGAAATTAACATTCATATAATACATTGTTTTAACATGAATTAATGGTTGGTAAACAAAGATATTATCTACATAAAACGTATGCTTTGGCAACTCTAACTTACAATCACGTAATAACTTCGTGCGATAAATTACTGAATGCATTAAAATATATTGTCCTTGCCTAAAATGCTTTACTTCATCCCAAGTAAAGATTCGATCTTGTGGAAGAGCCGTTTTATAAGAGATGACTCTTTTCTTTTGCTCATTTACCTTTTCATAGACATAGTTTGCAATGAATAAGTCTAATTGGGTACTTGATTCAACCATGTCACGAAGTACAACAAGTATCTTTTCCAATGCTACCGTGTCAACCCAATCATCACTATCTACTACTTTAAAATACATTCCTGTAGCATTTCTAAGGCCAGTATTAACAGCCTCACCATGACCACCATTTTCTTGATGAACGGCCTTTACAATATTAGGATAGCTCTCCGCATAGGAATCCGCTATTTTTCCAGTATCATCATGGGAACCATCATTTACAATAATAATTTCCATATCATCGCCACCAGTTAATAAGGTGTCAATTGCTTTACTCATATAAGCTGCAGAATTATAACATGGAACTGCTACCGATAGTAACTTCATTCTTTCTCCTCCTAACTTTTCAAGCTCCTCCATTTTCATAAGTAAGCTTTATTCGGCATAGCTAATAAATACATTTCCATAAGTTTCAAACGTTTCGGCTGCCTCTTTTATACCAATCATCTTGGTTCTCATTTCTGAAGGATCAATTACTGTAATGGAAGTTGAGTCATACCCAATAATAACAACTGCCTTATCTTCATTTTTAAATGCTATCACTGGACGTCCTTCTGACACATAATACAATGCTTGATCAAGAGTAATTCCTTTTAAATTCAAAGGTGTTGCTTTCATATATTTTGACAGATATCCTTCTATCGTATCTTTGTTTTTCGAATAGGATGAGGTATCTATATTCACATTTTTATAACTTAATAACATCTTTAAGGATGCCTGAATACTATTTAGGGATCCATTTACATAAACAGGAGTTACATTAGAGATCTGAGCCTTTTTGGCTTTTGCCCCTCTCTCCCATATCTTTTTACCAGACTCGTCAATAACAGCCCCAACATATTCATCTGCTAATTTAATCGTCTCACCAGGCTTATCCGATACTAAAAGTACATTACCAAATGAGTAAGCATAGAACATATTTTCCTGATAATTTGGCTGATTAATTCTTACGGTTGTATCTTCTAAAATAACAGTGTTTTTTGTCGTTTCATATTCTGGCAATTTTTCCATCACATAACCAGAAGTAAGAGATATATAATACTCTGTTAACATTACATCTGTAACACGTTTCGATACTGTAATCTTTTCTTTGGATGTACTTGCTTTATTCAGTATAAAGTCAGAAGCTACCTCTTTATATCCAAGAATTGTATCGCTTGTTTTCACTGTTTGACGTAATTCGATTACGTTATCATTCACAATTACACTGGTTGTATAAACGCCTTCTTTTTCATAACTTTTAAGAATCTCACCTGTATAATCTGAAATAATAATTTTATACATTGGTACAAAAGGAGTACCATCATTATTCACTGTAATATCCGTCTTATTGCTGACTCCGTAAACAATATTTCCATCAATTGAACCAACAATTCCAATTGTATTGGTTGCTGGTACCTCTATTTTGCTTTTTGATCCTTTTTCTAAATCAAATACAATAATCGCATTGTTTTTAGTGGTATCACTATTTTCTTGATATGCAATAAATTTTTTCTCTCTGGAAAAAACAAACTGATCTTTATTAATATTTTCAGCTACGACTTTTAATACCTCTGTAGACAAGTTATAGGAATAAATCGTATTGTAGATTGAGAAATAAATAATATCATAATCGTTTCGATATGCGAAATCTCCAATCTCTTCTTTTAAGATTTCATATGTTGTATTAATTGGTATATACATCTGTTCTTCAATTCTACCAAGCACACGATCATAAGTATATAATACAATACCTACTCTTCCCTCATACTCGCCTCGATTCATATAACCATAAACGATAAATGAAAGATTTCCTGCTTCATCCATTGAAACAATTTTCACATCATGTTTGTCATAAGTATCACGAATATAGTCTGTATTTTTCTGTCGGAATGAAAATACTTGTACTATTTTATTCTCTCCTAGACTATAAGAATAAAGTTCACCATTCCATACAAAAGCAACCACACTGTCATCGCTATTGGTTACAAATTCGATATTTGGATCCTTTGTAATTCCTAATTTAAACTGGCTTTTACTTAGACTTGTATGTTTTACATCAAATAAAGCCTCCATTGTTCTTTCATAGTTATATAAGTAGACTCTATTAGTTGTATATGAAAATCGATAATATTCTTTTACATTATAATACTCCGCACCACTTGCCGTATCAACTTTTAATACGAATGACAGTGCAACGGATGTCTGTTCATTTGAAATTTCAGTTATTGTTGGAATTTGTTCAAAAACTATACTCTTGGAAAGCTCTCCATAACTAACCATATCAAGTGAAGAATTTATATTCACATAAGCAAACGATGTATTATTAGCATTTTTATTTGTTTCCAAATACATAGATACATTCTCAGCCGTATCTTTATTTAATATAGAATTATGAAAATACTCAACAAACTCTAACTTCTCGTTTACATAGCCTCGATTCAATACCTTGATTCTTGTGTAATAGTAAATACGTTTACTTTGGTCTGTTATTAAGGTTATTTTTGCTACATATTCTGTATTTGCTTCTAATGGTTCTTTTATTTTTATTCTTGCAAGTTTTAATTCCCCTTCTTTATCCAAAGCATTGATGGTACCTTCTTCAATCACATTTGTACCAGATAAAGGGGATATTTCATATTTCACTTTCTTAACAACACTTTCATTTTCTGTAATAACAATTGAAAAGGATTGTTCTGTTGTTATTGGTGTGATGGAATCGCGTAATGTTAATGCATCAAGTCCTGAACAATATCCATGAAGTAAATTGTAATCCTTATTATCTACACGAAAAGAAATATAAGGAAGACTCGCATCACTCATATCCATTGTTTCTTTTTCTATACTAAATACTGCTTCCACCATATTACTTCCAAAATACAATATGGAGCCAATGAATATTGCTAATAATATTAAAACTCTATATACATGCTTCATGTTATCCTCCATGCTACTATTAAACAGCTCAATTATACTATCAAAGCACAAAGTGCTTTTGCATAAAGTACTATTGCATAAAGTACTTTTACATAAAATACTTTTGCACAAGACACTATTGCAAAAGCGCTTTTACACGTCCTTTGCCTTTGCACACTCTATGCTTAATGTCGGTTGAAATGCTTTTTTCAGCCGCTCCTCTATAAATTTTGAGATTGAGTTAATTGATATAGCGTAGGATTTACATTCAGAAAATCTATTGTTTTTTGATATTCCATAAGCTTTTTACTTTTCACACGTTCGGAGATCTCCGTCTTACTTTTTACTGCACGAATCAATATATTCTTTGGTGTGTGTTCCATATCTATAAACTCCATAACTTGCACTTTATAGCCAAGTGTTTCTAGTAAGTTTGCTCGAAGGGCATCCGTAAAAAGAGCTGCCATACGCTCCTTAATTAAGCCATGTTGCAATATGCTTCCAATTTCCTCACATGAAATCTGCTTGTTCAATTCATGTTGGCAGCAAGGAACCGATAATATAACCTTAGCTCCCCAAATCGTTGCCTTATACATAGCATAATCCGTTGCCGTATCGCAGGCATGAAGTGTCACTACCATATCTACTTGATTGGTTCCCTCATAAGATGCAATATCACCCTTTAAAAATTGCATTTTATCGTAACCATAACGTTCTTTTAACTCGTTACATTTGGCTATTACATCTTCTTTTAAGTCTAAACCAGTTATCTTCACATTATACCCTTGCAATTCCTTTAAATAATAATACATTGCAAATGTTAAATATGATTTTCCACAGCCAAAATCAATAATGGAAATTTCCTTATCTTTATCTAGATTAGGAAGTATATCTTCTATAAACTCTAAAAAGCGATTGATTTGTTTGTATTTATCATACTTTGATTTAACGATTTTTCCCTCTGAGGTCATAATTCCTAAATCAATTAAAAAAGGTACACCTACGCCTTCCTTAAGGATGTACTGTTTCACTCTATTATGGGAAGCAATTCCTACTGGTTTTAATGGATCCCACTCAATACTATCTTCTTTTTGGGTTTTATTCTTTATCTTAATCGTTGCCTTACCCTTTTTACTTACTAAAATAGTAACGCTAGCATCTTTTGCACTTATTTGTGCTTGTTTAAATAATCCTGTAAACCATTCCTCTAATTTCTCTAAAACTTCGGTTCTCGTTACATTTTGATGTAACACCTTCTGGCCACAATACTCCGTTATTTGAAATAAAACATCTCCTTTAATTAAAACTGGTCGTATTTTAACTTTTTTTATACGATCAGGGTCTGTTGAATTACTTAAAATAACTTGTTCCAATTTTTCATTTATATATTGTTCAAAAGCCTTAACTATATTTGAATCCATAAGGGCTCCTATCTTTCTATCTCATACTTTTAAAGTTAATTTGTCTATTTTTCATTGTACCCGTTTTTCCCATAAACTTCAATTAAGATTTAATTAACATTTCAGTAATTTATTGAGATTTCTTAATTTCTAAATTCAATTTTCTTAATTTCTAAATTGAGATTTCTTAATCTCTAGATTTAGTTTTCCATAATGCATTAGATTATCGATTTTTACTTCTACGTTTCATTTTTTCTATCATTTTATAATTATTAGATTGAAACAATATTTGATTATTAACATATTCTTTTTTCATACATATATTAATTATGAACAATTACCTAGGAGTCCCTATGGATCCATTCATATTTCAACGTCATAGAATGATGGACTATGATACAAAACTCTGTCAGACATACAGTTTTGATGAAAAATGTATGCCCGATTATACTGTAGCTCCAAATTATTCGGGCTCTCTTATTCACACAACCCAGGATTCTAATTCCGATTTTAACGATAATGAAAATTACGATATTGATTTTTTAACAAGAGAACGTACAAGAGAAGTTGCACTCCCAAGCGGTAATACCAGCACAATGCCTAATACGACTATGCAACCAGGTTCTTCATCAACTCCTGGTACTAATGTCCGTACTGGTTCTAACATGATGAATGGCACCATTGCTCCTAGACCTTCCTCGACACAAGGTAGTACCACGATGACTGGTCCTACTATGGTACCTCCAAGTCCTATGCCTAGGCCAAGTACTATGCCCCCTCCTTCTACTGGTCCTACTATGGTGCCTCAGACTACTATGCCTAGACCTGGGATGATGACTCCTCCTTCCTCTGGGCCTACTACGATGCCTCAACCTTATATGCCTAGACCTGGTATGATGGCTCCTCCTTTTACTTCTAGGCCTGCTACGATGCCTCAACCTTCCATGCCTAGACCTGGTATGATGGCTCCTCCTTCCTCTGGGCCTGCTACGATGCCTCAACTTTCTATGCCTAGACCTGAGATGATGACTCCTCCTACTACTTCTGGGCCTGCTACGATGCCTCAGCTTTCTATGCCTAGACCTGGGATGATGACTCCTCCTTCCTCTGGGCCTAATATGATGCCTCAACCTTCCATGCCTAGACCACGTATGATGGCTTCTCCTACTACTTCTGGGCCTAATATGATGCCTCAACCTTCTATACCTAGACCACGTATGATGACTTCTCCTACTACTGAAACTAGAATGCCATCTCTAAATAATCAACCGTACATGGAAGATAATCTGTCAGATATGAATAATATGCGAAATGTAACTCCACCTAGTACAATGCCTCGTTCTCGCCAAGATAATCAAACTATTACATCAATTCCCCCAAGTCCATTAAGAAATTTTATGTCACTTGAGGAATGTGAGCTTGCATATGATAAAGACTTAGAATATATTAAGCAAATGTATTCATCCATCTTAAAAGTATTGCTTGCTGAAATTCAAAAAGAATTTGACTTAGTAGACTATGAAGACAGTTTTATATTTGATGAATATCCGGATAAAGATACTCTATTAAGAATGGCTGATGTAATATTAGAACGCGCTGAAAATATGAATTTAGAGCAGGGTGATCTTGAAACAACGCAATTCCGTTCCGGTGATAAAAGACGACGCAATCCTTTCTTACGTCATTTAGTAGAAAATCTTGTCTTTCAAGAATTACTTCACAGAAGAAGGCACAAAAGGAGAAGAAAAGACAGACGCAGATTCAGACATTAATGATTCTTAAATTAAAAGGGGCTACTTAAAAATATTTTATTATCTACATGCATTATTAAAACGCAAATCATAGATAAATAGAATAAAATTAAGTCACCCCTTATTTTTATACGACCAACGGTAATTCAAACAAAAATGATGTTGCTTGACTAGTCGAATTTACCTGTATATCTCCCCCATGTCTGAGAATTATGCTTTTAACAATTGCTAAACCTAGGCCCGTACCACTTTCTTTCGTTGTATAATACGGTTCAAAGATTGAAGCCAAATTCTCTTCGTCGATGGGTGTCCCTGTATCACTAATACATATTACAATTAAATTCTGATCACCATCATTTTCCTTTTCACCTAAATTCATCGACACTGTTATTGTATCTCCATATTCACAAGCTTCCATAGCATTTTTAATTAAATTTACCAAAGCTTGTTTTAACCGTAAATGATCAAATATGTATTCCTTTGTATATTCAAGTGTTTCTTCGTTAATACTCTCTTTTAGCAAAATTCCTCGGTTAAGGCATTCACTCTGAAAACTAGCAACTGTATTTGAAATTAGTTTTGCTAGGTCGCCCTTTTGCATAATCATATCTTTTGATTCATTGTAGCCAGATAATTCAACTAACAATTGGTTTGTAGTTTCTAAATCCTGGGTTATTTGGTTCCAATATTTAAATTGTGCAACTTCTGGGTGCTGTTTTTCCATCAACTGCAGTGAACTCCCTATCAACGTTAGCATATTTCGAAGTTCATGTGACGTTTTCGACAGCAAGTATTTGTTTTCTTCGGTTATCTGCCTAACAACATACGAGAATTCATCATTTTGTTGCATAAGTTGTGCCATTTTTTCATAATCTTCTGCTGTTAACACGAAATCCCCCCTTTCATGTACAAATTCTAGCAAATTTTTACTTATTTCACAAGAAAAAAAGATTGACAGATACTGACAAAATGCAAGCAAATAACGCTTTTCTTTCACACAAATGTGTAATATAATAATAAAAGAAAGTATGGAGGTGGCATATGAACGAAAATAATTGCGTATTTTGTAAAATAATATCGGGAGAATTTTCTTCAACTACTGTGTATGAAGACGAGAATTTTAAGGCGATTTTTGATATTTCTCCTGCAAGTAAGGGACATACTTTAGTATTAGCGAAGAATCATGTCGAAAATATATTTGAAATGGATGAAGTAATTGCAACAAATGCGCTTATCGTAATTAAAAAAATAGCAACTGCAATTAAGGAAGTTCTTAATTGTGACGGTATAAACATTGTTCAAAATAATGGTGAAGCTGCCGGTCAAAGCGTAAATCATCTACATTTTCATATCATCCCTAGATACACAGATGATCATGTAATGACTCCTTGGAAAAATGGATCTTATGAAGATGGCGAAGCTGCTAGCTTAGCAAATCAAATAAAGGCAAATTTGTAGTTTTAATGCCAAGAATCTAATTTTAAGTTAATGAAAATTTGTACGTATGTATATCTGCTCGTATATACAAATCCATTAAAAAAAGTTCTGTTGAAATAGATTATACACTTGTGTTTCCAAATAGTAATGATATACACACCTCTGGAAACACAAGAAAATACACCTCTATTTCGTAACAGAACCTTTTTTTTCAACTTCTTTAAAAAGATTTATGATCGTTTCAATTGCATCAT
Organism: Clostridium sp. Marseille-P299; assembly: GCF_900078195.1. Taxonomy (NCBI): domain Bacteria; kingdom Bacillati; phylum Bacillota; class Clostridia; order Eubacteriales; family Clostridiaceae; genus Clostridium; species Clostridium sp. Marseille-P299. Next base: position 185,181 of record NZ_FJVE01000005.1, read on the forward strand.
TCTGGTTGCTTTCTTTCATCTTATTGATATAAAGATTACGATCTTCATAAACTTTATTCACAGCAGCAAGTAATGTCTCATTTGAAACTACTTCTTCTTTTATGACATAGCTAAATCCTTGTCTTTCAAAAGATTCAGCATTTAATATCTGATCTCCTCTACTTGCATTCGCTGATAATGGAATTAAGATATTTGGTTTTCTTAATGCCAATAGCTCACAGATTGCATTTGCTCCTGCTCTTGAAATTACAAGATCAGCTGCTGCAAATAAGTTACTTAACTCTGCACTAATATATTCATATTGAACATAGCCTTTTAAATTCTCATAATTAGGGTCTAGCTTACCTTTACCACATAAATGTATAATTTGAAAACGTTTTAATAATGTTGGTAAGAGATTTCTTACTGCTTCATTCACCTTTAAGGCACCTGTACTGCCACCGACTACTAGAATCACAGGCATATTCGCAGAAAAACCACAGAATTCTAAGCCTTTGATACGATTCCCAGCAAACAATTCTTTTCGAATTGGCGTTCCAGTTAGCACTGCTTTCCCCTCTGGTAAGTAATTAATTGTTTCAGGGAAATTCGCACAAACTTTAGTTGCAAACGGGATACATATTTTATTTGCTAGCCCAGGAGTTATATCTGACTCGTGTATTACTACCGGAATGTTTCTTTTCTTAGCTGCAAGTACAACAGGTACTGCAACAAAACCACCTTTTGAAAAAACTATATTAGGATTTAATTTTTTTATAATTTTCTTAGCTTCAAAATATCCTTTTAGAACTCGAAAGGGATCTGTTAAATTCTTTAAGTCTAAATATCTTCTTAATTTACCAGATGATATACCGTAATATGGTATTCCTAATTTTTCAATCAATTCTTTTTCAATACCATTATAAGAGCCAATATATCTTATATCATACCCCTCATCTTTTAATCTGGAAATCAGCGCAATATTAGGAGTTACATGCCCAGCCGTTCCACCGCCTGTTAAAACGATTCGTTTCATCGTAAAAAACCTCTCTTCAATTTGGCTAATTATATTTTACTATCAACTATTTTACCCCGAATACATTATAGAATAAATCTATGTAGTTCTATAGATTATTGTAAGCCACGTAAAGCATGTGCTAATTGGTCTGGACATGAAGTATTCTTAACTCCACATTTAACACCTTCAAGACGATTAATAACTTCATCTACTGGCATTCCTTCAACTAATTTTGAAATACCACCTGTATTACCACTACAACCACCAACGAAATCTACTGATTTTATAATCTTATTTCCGTTCACTTCTTCAACTTCAATGTTAATTTCCCGTGCACAAACGCCATTTGTCTTATATTTCATAAACTACTCCTTTTTTAAAAAATTATACCTATTCTAATATATTCTTAAGTAAGAAATAAATAATTTTTTTTATTATTTAAACTACTCTTTTGCTACACTTATTATTTTTGTCCAGTTAACATAACTTCTATTCTAACGCATTGTAAAGGTTTTTGCAATTTATTTTTATTTAGGGTATAATATCCACCATAGACAGATTACAATAATTTTACGTGAATATATAATAGAAATAAGAAAGAGGTTTAAATATGATAGGAATAATTGGTGCAATGGAAGAAGAAGTAACAAAATTAAAGGAGCTTATGACAGATGTCAGTGTAATTAAAAAAGCTTCAATGGACTTTTACAAGGGTGTATATAATGGAAAAGAGTTAGTAATTGTACGCTCCGGAATTGGCAAAGTAAATGCCGGTATTTGCACTCAGATTCTTATTGACCTATTTGATGTATCTTTAGTTATAAATACAGGAATCGCTGGCTCTTTAGATGCGAACATTAATATCGGTGATATTGTAATATCTACAGATACCATCCAACATGATGTGGATGCTGTTGCATTTGGCTACGATCTTGGTGTAATTCCAAGAATGGAGACTTCCGTATTTCCTGCGGATGCGCGCCTTCTTGAACTTGCAACACGCATTTGTAAAGAAGTAAATAAGGACATTTCTGTTATCAACGGACGTATTGTTAGTGGAGATCAATTTATTGCAGATAAAGGCAAAAAAGATTGGTTAACCAGCCAATTTCATGGCATCTGTACTGAAATGGAAGGTGCTGCTATTGCACAGGCTGCATACCTAAATAATATTCCATTTTTGATTATTCGAGCAATCTCAGATAAAGCGGATGATAGTGCACATATGGACTATCCTACTTTTGAAGCTCAAGCAATCGAGCATACTGTTAGATTAATGACTGCATTAATCTCAGAAATCTAAAAGGAGTTGTTAAATATGGAGGGACAAGAACGTAGAGAAAAGATTTTGGAACTATTAACCTCAAGTATGATTCCCATCTCTGGAAGTGACCTTGCTAAAAGACTTGGAGTTAGTCGCCAAGTCATTGTTCAAGATATCGCATTGCTAAGAGCTGTAAACAAAAATATATTATCAACCACGAAAGGTTATATGCTCTATCATAGAGAAAACCAAAAGGTAAATCGCTGCTTTTCGGTACTCCATACTACTGATCAAATTGAGGATGAGCTTTGCACTATTGTAGATAATGGAGGAAAAGTTCTAGATGTCATTGTTAGTCACGAAATTTATGGAACAATTTCTGTTGATTTAATCATTGCTACAAGACAAGATGTTTATGACTTTGTGGAAAAGGTAAACGCAAAAAAAACCGTTCCATTAAAAGAGCTTACATGTAATCGCCATTTACACACTGTGGAAGCAGATAACGAGCAAATTCTTGATCGCATTGAAACTGCTCTTAAAGAAAAAGGATATATTAAATAAGAAAAGGCATTCAGATAAAGAAGTAAATTATGTTTATGATACGTAGATACGTAGAATTAAACATTGAAACTTATCTTCTTTACTGAATGCTTTTTTATATTGACTTTTAAACTCCCATGTGATATTTTTAGGTGACAAGACAGCAGTAAATACACATAGAGTCTAAAGGGGGATTTCCATGGAAAGATTGAAAGGGATACTGAATCGAATTTTTATTGATGGTTTAAGTGGTATGGCACTTGGGTTATTTGCCACATTAATCATAGGAACCATTATACAACAAATAGGTAACTTACTGGGTGGTCCAATTGGGGATATGTTATTTTTGCTTGGTAAAATTGCAGCTTGCCTTACAGGTGCTGGAATAGGTTGTGGTGTTGCGTATAAGTTTAAAGAAAGCCCTCTTGTAGTGATCTCCGCTGCATCCGCTGGCATGGTAGGGGCCTTTGCAAGTCAAATTCTAAAGGGAACTATTTTACTTGATTCAAGTACGATACAATTAACAGGACCTGGGGAACCATTAGGAGCTTTTGTTGCCGCTTATATTGCTATAGCTCTTGGTCACTTTGTTTCTGGTAAAACAAAAGTTGATATAATTATTACTCCAATGGTATCCATTCTATCTGGTTCTGTTGCAGGTTTATTCGTCGGGCCTCCAATTTCTACATTTATGGCAAGTATCGGTGAACTTATTAATTGGGCAACTTATCGCCAACCAATTTTAATGGGCATCATTATAAGTGTTATTATGGGAATGGTACTAACTTTACCAATTAGCTCTGCTGCCCTAGGGGTTGCTTTAAAACTCTCTGGTATTGCTGCTGGTGCCGCTGCTGTTGGTTGTTGTGCTAATATGATAGGATTCGCTGTCGCTAGTTACCGCGAGAATAAGTTTGGTGGTTTGATTGCTCAAGGCATTGGAACAAGTATGCTACAAGTACCTAACATTGTTAAAAAGCCAATCATCTGGCTTCCTGCCATTATAACAAGTGCCATCTTAGGTCCAATATCAACGCAAGTGCTTCATATGACAAACAATCCTACAGGTTCTGGCATGGGAACAGCAGGACTCGTTGGTCAAATCATGGCATTTGAAACAATGGCTCCTGACATTGGTATTACAATGGCCTTACTACAAATTGCACTCATGCATTTTATCTTACCAGGTATCATAGCATTTCTTATTTCTGAATTTATGAGAAAAAAAGGAATGATTAAATTTGGTGACATGAAGTTGGATATTTAAATTAGATATAAAGGTTTATGAATAGATCTAATAGGATATCGTTTTATGAATACATGCAATAAAATCTCGGTATATAAATACATGTAATAAGAAATATGTATATAAATAGAAAGGCTATCGTAATATAGAAGTTATTATTTGTTATCTGTAACACTACTCACATTTATAACAAATAATGAAAATACCTCTATTTTACGATAGCCTATTTTAACAGCTGAGACTTAAAGTCCCTTCTACCTATGATAAAACTAATTCTGATATTTCTACACCATCTAGTGATTTTATAATAACTTTCCCATTTTCATAAATCATATAACTATTCTGATTCCCTTCCTTAGGAATGGAAACAGATCCTGGATTAAGGTAAGTATAGTTATCTGTCACCTTTAACGCTTGCACATGTGTATGCCCATGTAATAGAATATCACCTTTTTTCATTGGTGGTAAATTTCCCTCATTGAATATATGACCATGAGTTGCAAAAAAGGTATGCCCATCCAAGTATAGGATCATTGAATCTGACATTACTGGAAATTCAAGTACCATCTGATCGACCTCTGCCTCACAATTTCCACGCACACACCAAAGTTCGTCTTTCATCTCATTTAACATTTGAATCACTTCTTTTGGTGCATAACCTTTTGGTAAATCGTTTCTAGGCCCGTGATATAAAAGATCTCCTAATAATAGCAAACGATCTGCTTTTTCCTCTTTATAACACTCAATTAACTGTTTTAAATAAAAAGCTGATCCATGGATATCAGATGCAATCATTAATTTCATAGAATACCTCTTTTCTGTAAATAATTCGTATAAAAGTTTAGTTCACTTTGCTTTATTGTACCTAATTCTTGAGTCTACATCAAGCAATGATATTCTATTATTTACAGATTAGTCATGTTTCTTTCCCCAATTATTTTTGTACTGAGCTTTTACTGTAAGAACAATATTTCTAGTCAATGTTTCATTTCCATAAGTCACCGTAGCTACTAATGTTACCTTAGCATCTTTGTATTTTGGTCGTTTAACCACTCCAGTGTTTGAAATTATACTTTTATTCTTAGAAACCCAAGTAATTATCGAACCATTCTTCCCTACTCTTGGTAAGGTGATGTTCTTTGTAACCTTTTTCCACGAATCACCTTTTGCATAGGTTATCTTAATTCCCTTTAAATCCATCAAGGCATTCTTATTTTGTGAGGTTACCTTTAAAGTCATCGTTGCGATAGGAGTTTTATCCTCCATATAAGAATCATCGGTAATCCATACCTTTATTTGATAGGTTCCAGCTGCTAATCTTAAGTTCCAGTCCGATGTGTCTATTGTAAAATTATTTAGATTATAGCTCGTAGAATATGGCCACGCAGCATTAACATACCACGGATATCCTTCAATCGATACGCGAAGGCTTGTTATCTTGCTACTTGACTGAACTACCCCACTAAGATTGACCTTTTCACCCTCAAGTACTTCATAATAATCTTTATTTCCAGTGATATAAGTTTTTTTACCTGCTATAACATTTAGTTGAAATACTTTAACTTTTGAGTTATTTCCATAAGTAAGCGTCGCCATTAATGTAACACTTGTATTTTCAGTAGGACGATACACTACACCAGTTCCATTATTAATCTTTATTACTTGGGTATTTCCTGAAATCCAAGTAATACTTGATCCGCCCTCACCTCTTGTCGGCAAGGTCAATTGACCTGTTACATAATTGGAACTATCCCCACTTGAGTATCCAATACTTAATTTGTTATAATCCTGATCTAATACCTGTGTATCATTGGCTCTGATAGTCAAACTAGCTTCATAAATCAATGTGCTTACTTTAGAATCACTAGATGTCGTTGCATAAATCCTAATTTTATAGTCACCAGCTTTTAAGCTCGCGGTATTTAAACCAAGCCTTCTTAAATCATAACTACTACTATCTGGATTTGCTTCAAGACGGATTCCTTCATTTGTTAATGTTCCATTTACTTCTTTTGAAATCATTAACTTAACATTGATAAGTTTCGATTGTGCAGAAACTGTTCCTGCCAATGTAAGCTTACTATTCGCTAATATAGAATAAGCAGAATCAAGACCTGTTACTTTTGGTATTGCCTCATTGTTTGAAATAATCCAAAATGGTCCGCTTTCATTATATACTGCCTTACTCTCATTAATAATTGTCTTAATATCATATCCTTCTGATTTCTTAGTCCGAGTTCTTTGGGTATTATCTGCTGGATCAGCAATTAAAATCTTGCCTGAATCCGTAATCCCTCGTAATACAATAAATTGATCCTTCGTTTGACCAAAGGTTGGATTATACACATTCGTAAGTAATACAACAACTAACTTTCCTTCTTTTAACGCTTGTGTAACCTTTTTTATTGTATTCTCATTATTATATATTGGATTTAGCGACTCCACAGAGAGGCTATGTGAATTTGCAGCTACCTGTATTAAAGAGCTATTTGAATAATTTGTATCAATATAATTGTTTTTATTCGCCCAATTTGCCATATAGATTGGATCAAATACCTGATCCTTAAAGCTTGATATTACCATTGCCATTGAGGTTAATGCACTACCGTCTTCGCCTAACGTTGTATATCCATACGCATAATCTTTGTAGGTACTATCCAGTTGATTATAATAATAAAGGTTCCTTTGTGCCCCTTTAAGCAACTCATATTTAGCTTCTACCTTTGGCGCAATATAAATATTTGCAGTTGCAATTTCCTGTTCTTCTCTATACGTATCTGTTTTTGCATAAAGTCTTATTGTATAGGTGTTCCCTGCTATTAGTCTTGAATCGGAAGTATTTAATGTTATAGAATTTAAGTTATAATAAGTACTCTTTGGATTCACTGTTACCTTGGAGCTACTAAAGTTATAATCAGAGATATCTGCAACAATTGATGTGATTTCAGAATTTGCTTTTACATATCCCTCAAGTTTAAAACTCTGTCCTTTTATAACTTCATAGTATGCCCCCATAGATACCTCAGGAATATCTACTTCCTTTTTTAAAACTACTAGATCAAATACCTTTTGTTCGGATTTTCCTGACCTAGTTAAAGTAGCTGTTAAGGTAATATACTTATCTTCAACGATAGGTCTTGTTACTACACCTGTTTTCGAAATAATACTCGTATTATTCGAAGACCATGTAATTGTAGACCCTCTTTTTCCGCTGGTTGGTAAATAAATATTTTGAGTTACTGAATAATATGTGTCATTCCCATAAAACTGTATTTCTAAATCATACCAATCCTCTATTAATAAATCATCCGTGCTTTTGAAAACATTATCACTTAACTTTTGTATTTCGCTTGCCTTCACAGTATTTGGTAGCATCGTCAGAGTAAGTAGCATAATTACACATAAAACATTACATAAAACTTTTCTAATCTTAGAATTCATAATATCCCCTTTCTTATATTTCCATGAAATGTAACTTACTGTAATTATATCATACGAAAAATTTAAATCGTGTCTTTTGTAAGTTATTTCCATGTCAAATATAAGACATTTTTAACAAACATAACTCTTTTCTAAAAAATTTTACTTATGCTATAATGAAAACGGACTGAGGTATCTATTAACTCATTTGTGGATGTCGACTTAACTTGTAGACAACTGGATACACTTTAAACAAATTATAAAATTGTATTTAAACAAAAGTTGTCTTTGGATAAAAGAAAATACTGAGAAAGGAACCATGCAATTCTAAATTCTTTTAACCAAGGAGATTATCTACTTATATATAACGAAAATATTATTCAACGAAACATGTATATAAACAATTATGCATGTTTACAAATTATGCATGGATTAACTATGAGCAAAATTCTTTTAGTAGAAGATGATACAAACATAATAAAAAATTTAACAGAATTTCTTTCCTCAGAGGGGTACACCGTTACCTCCGTTACTGGCCAAAAAGAAGCCCTCGATAAGATAGAAAATGAAAATTTCGACTTAGCTCTCTTAGATATTTCCCTTTCAAATGGTAATGGTTACGCGGTATGTTCAGGGATTAAGGCAAAAGGAAATACCCCAGTTATATTTGTAACTGCATCGGGTGATGAGTTTAGCGTTGTTACTGGTCTAGATATGGGTGCTGATGACTATATTAGTAAACCATTTCGTCCAAGAGAACTACTTTCTAGAATACGCAGTGTCCTTCGTAGAAGTGGTAAAGTACAATCTGTGATAGAAATTCATGGATTATCTGTAGACATGGTTAAAGGGACCGTATTAAAACACGGGAAAGAACTTTTTCTATCAGCCTTAGAATATCGTCTATTGCTTGTTTTTTTATCCAACCGTGGGGTTATTTTATCAAGAAACAAGTTGCTTGAAGAGATATGGGATATCGCAGGCGATTTTGTAAATGATAACACTTTAACCGTATACATCAAACGATTAAGAGAAAAAATCGAAGATGATCCACAGAATCCTAAGATCATTAAAACAATCCGTGGTCTAGGATATAGATTAGAAGAATCATAATATAGGAAGGTTGTTTTCATGAACTTTTTTCGTAACCCTGAAATTAAAAAGAGCTTGATTTTTTATGTTATCTTTATTTTAGCCACTACGATTGGAGGATTTTACTTTGAGATCTATGTTGGCTATTATATATTGGTCATTGGTTTAGTTTTTGCGATATGTCATTTTGTACTCACATACAAACGGTATCAAAAAATTGCAAAATTAAGTGCTCTACTTGATTCCATATTACATGGAAGTGAAAATGTAAGCTTTGACGATTTTAGTGAAGGTGAATTGTCAATCTTACAAAATGAACTTACAAAAATGACTGCAAAACTATGGGCTCAAAAAGATGAGCTTTTACGTGATAAACTGTATCTTACTGATTCTATTGCTGATATCTCTCACCAACTTAGAACTCCTTTGACATCGATCAATCTTATTTGTAATTTTTTATCTAAATCCGAACTAACAGATGAAAAAAGAAGACAATTATCAATGGACCTTAGCAAAATACTGAAACGAATCGAATGGCTCATCTCTTCATTATTAAAGCTTTCTAAAATTGATGCTGGCACAGTAAATTTTAAGCAAGAGGCAGTATATCTAAAAGAGTTGATTGAAAAATCCATAACTCCACTTATGATACCAATGGAATTAAAAGAACAACAATTTAATGTCCATATGACTGGAGATGAATCTTATATCGGGGATTTATCTTGGTCTATTGAAGCAATTAGTAATATACTAAAAAACTGTATGGAACATACGCCCGTTGGTGGAAAAATTGATGTGATTTGTGTTGAAAATAATATTTACACAGAAATTGTTATAAAAGATAATGGTAGTGGAATAGAAAAAGAAGATTTGCCTCACATATTTGAACGTTTTTATAAAGGGAAAGACTCAAGTGATCAAAGTGTTGGTATTGGTTTAGCACTTGCTAGAGTCATCATTGTGGAGCAAAACGGCACTGTAAAAGTTGAGAACAATTTAGATGGAGGAGCTAAATTTACAATCCGCTTCTATAAACAAATCATTTGACATGTAGAATCAACTTTAAAGCATTAGCCCTTGGCAATTATAAAAGTGACATTTTTGTAATTTTACAGTCACCAAGCTGTCATCTAGATGTTATAAAATTATTTTCGGAAGAAGAAAATAAAATTAATTGCATTTAGAGAGGATTCAAAATGAAAGAGGTAACTATGGAATTATTAAAAGTCGAAAATCTAACCAAAACCTATGGAACAGGAAATAATATAGTGCATGCGCTTGATAATGTTTCATTTTCAATACAAAAAGGAGAATTTGTAGCGATTATTGGTCCATCTGGCTCAGGAAAATCTACACTCCTTCATATCCTTGGTGGGGTAGATAAACCAACTTCAGGAAAAGTTTATATGGATGGGAAGGATGTCTATGCTCAAAATGATGAACAATTAGCAATCTTTCGTCGTAGAGAAGTTGGACTTATTTATCAATTTTATAACTTAATTCCTGTTATGAACGTTGTTGAAAATATAACCCTTCCGGTTCTAATGGACGGTAGAAAAGTCAATCAAGAACGTTTGAATGAATTATTATCTGTTTTAAATCTTCATGGAAGAGAAAATCACTTGCCAAATCAATTATCTGGCGGTCAACAGCAAAGAGTGTCTATTGGCCGTGCACTTATGAATGCACCTGGGGTTGTCCTTGCAGATGAACCAACGGGAAATCTTGATTCGAAGAACAGTCAGGAAATTATTGAATTATTAAAACTTTCCAATCAAAAATACAACCAAACCCTAATTGTGATTACACATGATGAAAACATCGCTTTACAAGCAGATCGTATCATTGCTATTGGTGATGGTAAGATAACAAGAGACGAGGTGATTCGTCGATGAATATCTTTAATAAGTACACACTCAAAATACTTAGAAAGAATAAAACAAGAACTTTAGTCACTATTATCGGTATCATATTATCGGCTTCCATGATTTGTGCGGTTACATCATTGGCTACAAGTTTGCAGTCATTTTTACTTAAAAGAGAAATCGCAAATGATGGTGATTGGCATGGCGCCGTATACAATATAAGTTCTAAAGAGCTTGCTAAGCTACAAGGGAATGATAAAATATTAAACTATTGCACACTTCAAAATATCGGTTATTCCATATTAGAAGAAGGTATCAATGATAGTAAGCCGTATTTAGCGGTATTGGGTATTGATTCATCCTTTGAAGAAATGATGCCTATTCATCTTATAAAAGGCAGACTACCTGAAAACAATACCGAAATTATATTACCAAAACATTTAGCAACCAATGGTGGTGTTAAATATCAGTTAGGTGATGTATTAGAACTCTCTCTTGGGGAACGACTATCAAATGGCGAAAAATTGTACCAAGACACTTCATATCTATCAGGAAAATATGGTTCTGAGGAATTAATTCCAACGATTACTCGTACGTATCAAGTGGTTGGATTTTATGAGCGACCATCTTTTGAAAGTTACACCGCTCCTGGCTATTCTGCCCTAACCTTAATCGATGAAACTGCTTCTGATATTTATTCATCATACATTAAAATGAACAATCCAAAAGATATTTACGAATTTATTAAGGAGAACTTTAAAGACAATTCTTCTTATAATTATGATGTATTACGCTTCATTGGTGCTTCCGATGAGACGAGTTATAATGGTGTTTTATATGGTCTATCTACAATTTTGATTGCTATTATAATGCTAGCTTCCATCTCATTAATTTATAATGCCTTCTCTATATCCATTAGTGAACGTATCAAACAATTTGGGTTGTTATCCTCCATTGGAGCAACCAAGCGCCAATTAATGAAAAGTGTTATGTTTGAAGCTTCCTTTTTAAGTATTATTGGTATTCCTTTAGGAATCTTAGCTGGACTTACTGGCATCGGTATAACTCTTAGTTTTACGAAAAATCTATTTGTAGATTTTTTAGTGGGTAATGCTAATGATCCTTCTGTTACTTTAAATTTAAAGGTGACTCCTTTATCCGTCCTAATCACTGCAATCATCGCTTTTATCACTATTTTAATATCTGCATATATACCTGCAAGGAAAGCAGTTCGAATATCAAATATTGAAGCAATTCGCCAGACACATGATATTACTATTAAATCTCGTAGTGTAAAAACTTCAAAACTTACTTATAAAGTATTTGGTTTTGAGGGAATGATTGCAAGTAAAAATTTCAAACGTAATCGAAGAAAATATCGTGCCACAGTTTTTTCTCTTTTTGTTAGCGTAGTTTTATTTATTACTGCAAGTAGCTACTGTGCTTACTTAAAAAAGAGTTCCAGTGCCATTGTAAACCCACCATCCTATGACATTACGTATTACTATGATACTGACGCAAACCAGGACAATTCAATTAGTGAAATATATAGTATTTTATCTTCTATAAATGGGGTTACAAAAAGTAGTTACTCCACAAATCGTTACAGTGACGTACGAATTAACGCTGAAAACCTTTCAAAAGAATATTTAGATTATTATAAGAAATTCTATGCAGAATATTATGATACTTTTAATGACCAAGAAATGAATACCAACGTAAGAGTTAGTTTTATAAATGATGATGACTATGCAAAGTACTTGGAAGAGAACGGATTTGACAAAGACAAATACATGAATAGTGAAAATCCTGTTGCTATTGCATGCGATTTTATAAAACGCTATAACGATGGTAAATACTATACGTATCATTTATTTAACAATTCAAATCCATCAATGGATTTATTGGAAATTAAAGAGATTGAAGGCTACTTTCTTAATGATATACAAAAAAATGATTCTGGCGAAACTATCTATAAATACCAAGAAGAAAATAATGAATATGATGTAGAAATTCGAGGTGAAGATATTTACTATACTCAAAAAGAACCAGATTCCCCAGTGGAAACTCTCGAATTTACAGAAGACGAAGTCCTTAAACGTATTCCTCTGACCGTAGGAGAAGTAACCGATGTAGTTCCTTTAAACCTTGAAAAATATAAGGGTGATTTAATTATCATGTATCCTTATAGTGCAATTCCTAGTATCCTTGGTAGTGATTATGAAGTTGAATCTGCAGAACTTTATTTTAAAACAACCGATCATAAATTAGTTTATGATTCTATGTATAAAGATCTGGATGAGCGTGGTATCTCAACATCTCAATTATTCGACGTGGCTGCAAGTGCTGATACTGACCGTGCAATGTTAATCATTATAAATGTATTTTCCTATGGATTTATTACTTTAATTTCACTAATTTCTGCTGCCAATGTATTTAATACAATCTCCACCAATATAAGCTTACGACGTAGAGAATTTGCAATGCTAAAATCCATTGGTATGACACAAAAAGGATTTCATAAAATGATGAATTATGAATGTATTTTATACGGTTTCAAAGGCCTCTTATATGGTCTACCTGTATCTATTTTAATCACATACTTCATTTATCGAAGCGTACTAAACGGCTGGGAAACTACATTCTTTATACCAACCCATAGTATCTTAATCGCAATTGTAAGTGTATTTATTGTTGTATTTTCAACGATGCTCTATACTATGAGTCAAATAAAAAAAGATAATACAATTGATGCCTTAAAAAATGAAAATATATAAAATTTGATTCGTATTAAAGATAAAGGGATAAAAATCTTATTGATACAGACTAGTATTAAATATAAAAGTTCTAAAATTATATGATATCCTCTGTATTTGATATCGTAAATCTAAAATATAATATCTTAATTACATGAAATGGGTCGTTGAAAATAATGTGCATAATCATTATTTTACAACTACCCATTTTGTCATTTTCCCACACACTAGAAACATTTGACCAGCCCTCTACGTTGTGCTAGAATCGTAATAGTATTCTAGACAATGATTATGTAATAGAATATATACATACAAAAATAATAATAAGTGACTATACAATGAAAGAACATAAAACATCATAAAAACAAGAGATGCTTTTCACTTATTATTTGAACTGCCTATTGGCAGTATGGAGGTTAATATGAATCTATTTTTTACCGTGTTAATAATAAGTATTGCAATAATTTTTATAATTATTCTGTACCTTATTGCACCAGCACGTAGCACGAAAGAGCAACGTAACCCATTTCAGAACAGAAATATAGCACATAGAGGCTTGCATACTAACGATCATGTTGTTCCAGAAAACTCTCTAGCTGCCTTTGCCAAAGCAGTAAAAGCTGGTTATGGAATTGAGCTAGATTTACAGTTCTCAAAAGACAAAAAACTGGTTGTTTTCCATGATGACAACTTAAAACGTGTCTGTGGTATTGATAAGCGAGTGGATGAGTTAACCTATGATGAGTTAAAAAAATTGTCATTATCAAATTCCAATGAATATATCCCTCTCTTTTCTGAAGTTCTTCATCTAGTGAATGGTACCGTTCCTCTTGTTATAGAGCTTAAAAATGGAAAAAACAATCGTCTTTTATGTGAAGTTACTTATAATATGCTTAAAAGCTATCATGGAGAGTACTGTGTAGAGAGCTTCCAACCAATGATTGTGGCATGGTTTCGCAAACATGCACCGGAAGTATTACGAGGACAATTAAGTGCTCCAGTAAGTGAATTTAAAGGAGAATTAAAGCCTTATGAGGCTTTTGTATTAAGCAATTTATTATCAAATGCCATTGCAAGACCTCAATTTGTAGCCTATCACAAGGGGCACCATCCTTTTTTAGTATCCCTTTGCTATGCCTTGGGTGCCATGAAAGTTGTATGGACGGTACGACCAGAGGATGAGATTAAAAAAATAGAATCCAAAAATGATACAATCATCTTTGAATTCTATACTCCTAACGTTCACTTTTAAAACTCTATTGGTTAAGGATAATTTAATAAGTTCCCTTTACCAGTGCGCTTTATAATATTAGTTACCAATCACCACTAATAAGTGGCGTTGCAAGATAAATCTTTGTACGATCCGTATTTTCTTCATAGGTCATTGCTACTTGGATATTGATTTTACTCTTATCTACAGTGACAAATTCACTAAGTAATCCTGTGTAAGCATAGATCGTATAAAGATTATTCTCTCTATTTTCATACACGACTTCTCCTTTTAAGCTATCAATCATTCGATCTGCTATCTTATTCTTAGTTTCAAGTGACAAATCTCCTGCAAAAGCTCCGCTAAATTGAAGCGTTGTATTGATATCCTTCTGTTCCACATCCAAATTCTCCAACACCTTTTTTAACTTTTCTTCATAGGCTAGAATATCACTAGATACATCCTCAAATATAGTGAGTCTAACTAAAAGATAGTGGTTTACATCTCCTTCTTTATCATTTGACTGAACAAATGCTTCGGTTGTATCATCATTATATAAACTAATTACCTTCACCGTAGTGGAGGCACGTTTTGCCAACTTCGTAAAAACACTTTCTTGGCGCTTTCCTTCTGAGGAAACTTCAATTTCTTGATTTACCCCGATCCCCAAACCATTTGTTATATACATAATGAGTGATTTTTTATCTTCCTCTGTTAAGTAACCCGTACCATAAGGTGCTGTTATTTCTAACGTGCTTTCCATCAAGCCAGAGTTTGTATTCACAAACGCCTGCATTATATTACCTTTCGTTACGAAAAAACGATTTACAATAAATTGTGCTCCAACTGCAACCCATAGAAGTACGATTATATATGCCATTGCTCGTATTCTTTTATTGTCTAATACTTCCTTTACCAGCAAGAAAAATCGACTTCTTGGTTTCATGGAATAATATGTTCTTGCCATAGTAAAACCTCCATTTCATCTAAAGTATTTCCAAGAAATGGAGGTTCATTCGAATATTATTCAATTTTATTTATCTACGATAATTTTCTGCAAGTTCTTTTCGTATTAAAGCTCTTCTAAGAGCCATTTCTGCTCGTGTTTCATTAATTTCAGCTTCTGCGCTTTTTAATCTTCTCTCGGCTCGTATTCTAGCTTCTTCTGCACGGTTAATATCAATTTCTTCTGGCCATTCGCAAGATTCTGCAAGTATGATAACCCTATCACCAAGTATCTCAATAAATCCATCATGAAGAGCGGCTTCTTTTTGTTCAGAATCTTTTTTTAGTTTTAATATTCCAGGAACTAAAATTGCAGTCAAAGGGATATGGTTCTTATAAATACCCATATCACCTTCACTTGTTCTGACCTCAATCATGTCAACATCACCTTCGTAAAAGATTCTATCCGGTGAAATAACCTGCACTTGAAACATTTTACTATTATCCGCCATACTAATCTCCTCATTCTATCCTATAAGAACTATAAGCATTCTTGCGTGTTGTTTCTTTTCTGCTTATTATTTCATTTGCTTTTCTTTTATACTGTTTATGTCAATTGTTTTTCTTTTACTCTTACAAGTACATCGTCTATATTTCCAGCATTGAGGAAATAGCTTTCTGGAATATCGTCATGTTTACCTTCTAATATTTCTTTAAACCCTTGTACAGTTTCTTGTATCGGAACATACTTACCAGGTAAACCCGTAAATTGCTCAGCTACATGAAACGGTTGTGATAGAAATCTTTGAACTTTTCTAGCTCTTGCAACTAAAATTTTATCATCCTCTGAAAGCTCATCCATACCAAGAATCGCAATAATATCTTGTAATTCTTTATATCGTTGTAGTATTTCTTGTACATCTCTAGCCACTTTATAATGCTCTTCCCCTAAAATTCTAGGATCAAGAATTCTTGAACTAGATTCTAGTGGATCAACTGCAGGATAGATTCCAAGTTCTACAATGGAACGGCTAAGTACTGTGGTGGCATCCAGGTGAGCAAAGGTTGTTGCTGGGGCTGGGTCCGTTAAGTCATCGGCAGGTACATAAACCGCTTGCACGGATGTAATAGATCCATTTTTTGTTGAAGTAATACGTTCTTGTAAAGCACCCATTTCTGTTTGAAGTGTTGGCTGATAACCAACGGCACTTGGCATACGCCCTAAAAGTGCGGATACCTCTGAACCAGCTTGTGTAAATCGGAAGATATTATCGATAAATAATAATACATCCTTTCCTGATTGATCACGAAAATACTCAGCCATAGTTAATCCAGTCAAACCAACTCTCATTCTTGCTCCAGGTGGCTCATTCATCTGACCAAATACCATGGTGGTCTTATTAATAACTCCAGATTCAATCATTTCATAATAGAGATCATTACCTTCTCTTGTTCTTTCACCAACACCAGTAAATACGGAATATCCTCCATGCTCAGTTGCAATATTAGTAATTAACTCTTGAATTAATACGGTCTTTCCAACTCCAGCACCACCAAATAATCCGATTTTTCCACCTTTTTGATAAGGACAAAGTAGGTCAACAACCTTAATTCCTGTTTCTAATAGTTCTGTTTCTGTGGATTGCTCTTCAAACGCGGGTGCCGTTCTATGAATTGGATAATAATCTACATCTTGTGGAGCTTCCTTTTCATCGATTGGATTGCCTAATACATTAAAAATACGTCCCAAGGTATTTTCACCAACAGGGACAGAAATAGGAGCATTTGTTTTTTTAGCTTCCATACCACGTACCAATCCATCGGTTGGCCCCATTGCAATGCATCTGACTGAATCATCCCCAATATGCTGGGCAACTTCTACAACAAGTATTTCTCCATCTGATTTCAATATGTTAATGGCCTCATAGATTTCTGGTAGATTTCCACTTTGAAATTTGATATCTAATACCGCGCCAATAATTTGAGTGATGTGTCCAGTGTCTTTATCTTTTGATTTTTCTTTTGGATTTTTGGGGTCTATACTTGGTTCATTCAAATATTTATCCAAAGACTTTAACTCTTGATCCTCCATTCATTCACTCCCTTTCTTTTCATTTATAACTAACTAATTGCATTTGCACCAGCAATAATTTCTGTTAATTCTTGAGTAATAGAACTTTGACGAGCTCTATTATATAGTAAGGATAAGTCTGAAATCATTTCATCTGCATTATTGGTTGCAGAATCCATCGCTTGCATTCTAGCTCCATTCTCACTGGCTATTGCTTGTACCAATGCCCCATAAATTAAACTATTTACGTATTTGGGAATAATTAGTTTAAGTGCCTCGTCTGCTTCTGGTTCATAATTCATTTGTGTCAATCGATCATAAGAAGTTTCTTTTTCTCCATCCTCCGACTGATTGGATATGTCCACTGGTAGCAAACGAATCATGGTAGGAATATGGGTAACCGTATTTTTAAATTCGGTATACGCCAAGTATATTTCACCAACATCATTGTCCATAAATGCTTTTAATACATCCTGACCGATTTCTATCGCATCTTTATACATAGGTCCGTTCATGACTTCCGAATAATCATTATGAACTTCATACCCCCTACGTTTTAGCACTTCTTTTCCTTTTCTTCCAACAGCATAGATAATTATATCTTCTTTTACAAAATCACTACTTGTGATTAGTTTTATAACATTCATATTATAACCGCCAGCAAGCCCACGATTGGATGTTATAGCAATGACTGCCTTTTTCTTTGAATTACCAGAGTTTAGTAAAGGATGTGATAAATTTTCCGTTTTACGAAGCATATGTGATACTGCCTCGTACATATGCTTAAAATAAGGCCCTGAATTTTCTGCTCTTGTCTTTGCCTTCTGAAGTTTTACTGTAGATACAAGCTTCATTGCCTTAGTAATCTGCTCTGTGCTTTGGATGCTCTCCTTACGCCTTTTTATATCTCTTATACCAGCCATAATAGCACATCCTTTCTACATTTTTGCAAATTCTATTTTAAATCCTTCAATTGCTTTTTTTAGTTTGCTCTCAGTTTCTTCATTCATATCCTTTTGCTCACGAATGTTTGAAGGAATTTCAGGATACTTTGTATCAATATAATCAAATAATCCTTTTTCAAAATCCCCAATCCTACTTACTGGAATATCCAGTAGGTACTTCCTAGTCGCAGCATATATAATAATGACTTGATATTCAACAGGTAGCGGCTTGTACTGAGGCTGTTTTAAAATTTCTCGAATTCTCTCACCTTGAGCTAGCTTTTCCTTCGTATCAGCGTCTAGATCAGATCCAAATTGAGAGAACGCTGCAAGTTCTCTATATTGTGCTAATTCAATACGAATTGGTCCAGCAATC
The DNA here is from genome assembly GCF_900078195.1 of Clostridium sp. Marseille-P299. Lineage (NCBI taxonomy): Bacteria > Bacillati > Bacillota > Clostridia > Eubacteriales > Clostridiaceae > Clostridium > Clostridium sp. Marseille-P299. The sequence continues at coordinate 203,910 of NZ_FJVE01000005.1, forward strand.
TTTTTCATCGCTTTAATTTGTGCCGATCCGCCAACACGAGATACCGATAAACCAGCATTTACAGCAGGGCGAAATCCAGCATTAAACATTTCTGTTTCTAAATATATCTGACCATCTGTGATTGAAATAACATTTGTCGGAATATATGCTGAAACGTCCCCGGCTTGAGTTTCAATGATTGGCAATGCAGTTAAGGAACCCCCACCTAATTTATCCGATAATCTCGCAGCGCGTTCAAGCAATCTTGAGTGCAAATAAAAGACATCTCCAGGGTATGCCTCTCTTCCAGGTGGTCTCTTTAATAACAAGGACAGAGTACGATATGCCATCGCATGTTTACTTAAGTCATCATAAACAATAAGGACATCCTTTCCAGCTTCCATCCACTCCTCACCCATTGCACAACCAGAATAAGGTGCAATATATTGTAGGGGTGCAAGCTCACTTGCAGTAGAAGCTACAACAGTGGTGTAATCCATTGCTCCAAATTCTTCTAACTTCTTAACGATATTCGCTACTGTTGACGCCTTTTGTCCGATTGCAACATAAATACAATTTACATTTTGTCCTTTTTGATTAATTATGGTATCTAGAGCAATTGCAGTCTTACCAGTCTGTCTGTCACCAATGATAAGCTCTCTTTGTCCCCTACCAATTGGCACCATGGAGTCAATTGCTTTAATTCCTGTTTGCATTGGAGTATCTACCGATTTTCTAGCTATAACACCACTGGCAACACGCTCGATCATACGATATTTTTTGGTGTCTATTGGACCTTTCCCATCAATTGGCTGTCCCAAGGCATTAACAACGCGCCCAAGCATCGCATCCCCCACTGGAACTTCAACAACTCGTCCTGTTGTCTTTACTGTGTCACCTTCATTGATATTTATTGTCTCACTTAATAATACAGCACCTACATTATCTTCCTCTAAGTTAAGTACCATTCCATAAGTTTCGCCTGGAAATTCCAAAAGCTCTCCCTGCATGGCATTATCAAGTCCATGAATTCTTGCAATACCATCGGCAACCTGAATTACGGTACCAACATCTGATACATCCAATTGTACACTGTATCTTTTAATCTGTTCCTTTATAACGGAACTGATTTCTTCCGGTCTTAGGTTCAAATGATTTGCACCTTCTTTCTATTATATTAATTACAGTTACCAAAATTGTTCTATGGTAGCTTTCTATATATCAGATAGTTGTATCTTTTTCAATTTTTTTACAAAATGAGCTAGCTTTGTTTTAATACTACCATCTACAACTCTATCCCCAATTTGAATAATAATGCCGCCTATGATTGAAGGATCTACTTTATAATTGATTTCAAACTGAATATATTTTGTTGTATCCAGTAATTTTTTCAATAACTTCTCCTCTTGTTCCTTCGTCAATTCAAGTGCTGTAGTAATCTTAGCAACACCAATCTTTTTATATTCCATTACCTTAGCAATGAAATAATCCAAAATTTCATCTATTTTATCGTATCTTTCCTTCTCCACTATAATTACAAGGAATCCAGTAACATCATCCGAGACTTTCCCTTGAAATATGTTCTCTATTACTTGGATTTTTTCTTTCTTTGAAATCTTAGGGTGATTTAAAAGCCTAATAATTTCTTTATTGCTTCCTAGAGCCTCTTTTACAAGCTTGATTTCTTCAAATGTTTCATTCAGTGTATCCTTTTCAAGCGCAACTTCAAATAAGGCTTCTCCATATGTTAAGGATATTAACTTTGCCATGTATGATCACCTATTTCATTTAAAGTCTCTTCTACCAATTGATTTTGCTTACTTTCATCAATGGTCTGTCCAATTATTTTACTAGCCATAAGGGAAGCAACTGAGATCATTTCCTGCTTCACATCTTCCTTTAACTTGCTCTTTTCAAGTTCAATTTCTCGACTTGCTCTTTCTCGTACTCTAAGAGCCTCCTCTTGTGCCTCATTGATAATTTGGTTTTCTTTCGCAATTGCTCTTTTGCGACCTTCACTGAGTATTTCATCCACTTTTAATGAGGCAGCTTTTAGTTTAGACTCGTATTCTTCCTTAAATTGCATTGCTTTTTCTTTATCTTTTAAGGAGTGTTCCATTTCTTCTCTTATTTTGTCTCTTCTTTTTTGCAAAAGAGCTCTAGCAGGATTAAATAATAAATAAGAAAGTACTAAAAAGAGCACAAATACGCTAATTGCAAGAATTACTGTATCAACTAATAATTGAGCATCAAGTCCAAAAATACGATTTTCCATCCGTGTTCCATCGGGTGCAACAGAAAGAAATCCTATTTTTGTATTTAGATTTGATAACATGAGCCCCACGTTTTGTCTCCTTTCTACCATATTTAGATTTACTAAAGATTAAATGTCTCTCTTCTTATAACCTTCCGATTAATGGATTTGCAAATAAAAGAATGATTGCAATGGCAAAGCCATAAAGACCTGTAGTCTCCGCTACTGCTTGTCCCAATAACATCGTAGACATAATATCACCCTTAGCACCAGGATTACGTCCTACTGCAGACGCACCATAACCAGCTGCAATACCTTGACCAATACCAGGCCCAATACCTGCAATCATTGCAAGCCCCGCGCCAATTGCTGAACATGCTAAAATTAAACCTTGATCTGTAATATTTGACATAATATAATTCCTCCTTCATCTAAAACAATTTCTCTTTTTTTATTTAATTTCTTTTATCTTTTTGTATTAGATAATATTTCATACATCGAAAAACTTATTCAAATGTTTGAGATATGAACACCATCGTTAGCATACAAAATACATAGGTTTGAATTGCACCTGAAAAAACATCAAAATAACCATGAAGCACAGATGGCCATACTAATAATAATGCTTTTGGAAGCAATCCATACACCAATCCTAACATAACAGTTCCTGAGAGCACATTTCCAAACAAACGCAATGACATTGAAATTGGCGTTGCAATTTCCCCAATAATATTAATTGGAGATAAGAAAATAGGCTTAAACAGGTTTGTAACGTGCTTCGATTTTTGATACTTAAATCCATTATAATGAATAATACAAAATGTCATTAAACCCAAACCTAACGTTACACCATAATCTGCTGTTGGAGAACGTAAACCAAACAAACCCGAGATATTAGCAAACAATATAAAGATAAATATAGTACCAATATAATTTGAAAACTTATATCCATGCTCATTTCCCATATTAGTTTTTGTCATATTATCAAAGGTCTCTACTAAGTACTCAATTATGTTTAAAAACGGACCTGGTACTTTGTTGGGATCCGCATTCTTAATTACACGATTTGCTACGATTGCAAATACAATTAAAGTAGCCATAATCAGTAATAAACAAATATGAGTCGTCGTAAGCCAAACCTCATGTCCAAATACTTTATACCTAAGATATCCGTCTATCCCAAATGAAACACCAGTATCTTTAGTAGCTGTATCTAGATTTGTCACCCCAGCAGAAAGCAAAATGCTTTCAAGTCTCACTTTCTCACCTTCCTTTATCGTATTCTATTGAATAATCTATGTGTTAACGGCTGTAAATACGCCGATAACTTTAAACAAAGTATTCCTATAATAACGCCAAAAATACTGATATACTTAGCCGCTATTATTGCTGCTGCTATTGCACCAACAATTAAAAGAACCCTTAAAAAAACGTTCCTTTTCATATATCCTACCGCGCTGGTAGTATCCAACTCTAATGATCTATCAAGAGAGCGATACATACTAACACCCATAATAATTGCTACGACGACTCCTAATAACATTCCCATAACAAAAGCAAATTTATTCGTGCTAAGAAAAACACCAACAATAGTTATAATGACCGCCAAAATAACAATACCTATAATTAATTCCGAAAGTGTCTGTCTTCCATCGTTTTCTTGTTCCATCATAATCCCCATTCTTGCGCAAGTTCTTTGCGCAGCTTTTTTAATCTATCTTGATTAACTCTTACTATTTCTTTGTTGCTCTTTGGCCCATTTATTAAATTCATCTTCAGCTTTATCTTTTCTTTCATTCTTCTCTTTTGTAAATAAACTATACTTTGTATTATTTATATGCAATTTACTATCTCTCATTTTTTCTTTTGTATAAAAGCTTTTCGTCAAATGATAAACATTGCGAAATGCAGCAAAGATTCCAAGAAATAAAAAGACGATGGTAAGGTAATTTGTTAATAACCATTGGTCTAACTTATTTCCTATGTAGACACTTAGAAAAATAGGTACTAACATACTTATACCGATTTGATTTATTAAGGCAAGTGATTTAAAAATATGTTTATCTATTTTCATAGGAACTCCTTACTCAAAGGATACAAAGCATGTTTTTAATTGCTTTTAAAATACTTATATTATTTTCCCATATTTACTAGTATTTTATTCAACAATTCATCTAGATAAATTATATAAGTTAATAGGACATAATTTTTAATAAAAAAAGACCGTTGTAAGATATTCTTACAACGGTCTTGCTATTCATTTATCAATCTTCAATCATTGAAATTCTACGATTATGTCTTTCATCATTAGAGAACGGAGTATTTAAGAAGGTATCTACAATTTTAATTGCAAGTCCAGGTCCTACAACACGTCCTCCCATAGCTAAAATATTTGCATTATTATGAAGTTTTGTTGCTTCTGCACTAAAAACATCATGACATAACGCTGCACGAACTCCTTTTACTTTATTAGCAGCGATGGAGATGCCGATACCTGTTCCACAGATAAGAATACCCAATTCGCATTCCTTACTTACAACAGCATTTGCAACTTTCTTTGCATATACTGGGTAATCACAAGAAGTTAGAGAATCTGTCCCAAAGTTCTTATACTCAATCTTCTTCTCTTCTAAATATTTAATTACCTCTTGCATTAATTCATATCCGCCATGATCACATCCTAATGCTATCATTTTAGTACCTCCAGTCAGTTATTCATTATTTTCTTTATCTATTCTGTATGCAGCTTTTTTTACTAAACGTAAAAGTTCACCAAAACATTCTTCGTATTCAAGCAATGTCCCACCATAGGGGTCACTTACATCACCAGATTCACCCGCAAATTCCTTTAATGTATATACGTTTGAGTTTACAAAATACTCTTCTTCAATTTTAATCTTTTCATTCATGGTCATTGTTAAAATTAGTGTATGTTCATCAACTTCATGACTTCGGAACTGCTTTGCAATGTGTTCTGATATTTGCAATTCATGATTGTTTAAAACTACTTCTGCTTTGGGATTCATTGGTTCTGGAAATAAAACTACTAATCCTCTTGATAATACCTCGATCATATTTCCAATTTGCATACTATTGTATATTGCTTCCGCCATTGGGCTTCTTGTAGTATTTTCTGTACAAACAAATATGAGCCTCTCATATCTTCCCATGTTTTTACCTTCTTTCTCAAATATTACATTCATACAAGGTAATTAATTAAGTAATGAAATGTCCATTTTTTGTAATCAGAGGATTAAAACAAAAACTTCGTTTTGCTGCTCTTATTATACTGTTATAATATGATATCCTGCTGCTTTTAGCAAGCGATTCATAATTGCTTGTCCTAAATTATTATCTGCAAAGCTCTCTGAATATATATATGATATTCCAAGTGTATCAAACTCACGTAAAACATCAAATAAGTGTGATGCTATCGCTTTTTCATCACATCTTGAACCAATACTCTTTACGATACCATTGTGGTAATGGTCTTTTGTTTCGTCGGTAGCTAAAATAGCAACACTTTCGCCAGCAAGTACTTTTTCTCTCGCTTGCTCATTAATTTTAGCTATAACTTTATCCATATCCCCTTCATAGATCGTTAATTCACCTTTTGGTGCATAATGCTTATATTTCATTCCTGGTGCTTTCGCTACAATATTCGGATTTGCTTCTCTTTTTAATACTGCCTTATCGTAATCCACATCTCCGATTACATCCATTAATTGCTCCCTCGTTATAAAACCAGGGCGTAATATCAAGGCTTTCTCACCAGAAAGATCAACGATCGTTGATTCAAGACCAATATCAACAGCCCCTCCATCTATAATCATAGATATCTTTCCCGATAAGTCTTCAATTACATGCTCTGCTTTTGTTGTGCTTGGCCGACCTGATGAATTAGCACTTGGAGCAGCGATATATAAGCCTGATTCTTTTATTAACATAGATGCAATTGGATCAGAAGGCATACGTATCCCTACTGTATTTAGACCCCCTGAAGTGCTTAGAGGCACTATTTCACTTTTTTTAAGGATCATAGTAAGTGGACCAGGCCAAAACGCATTGGCTAATTGATACGCTGCCTCAGGTATATCTACAGCTAACTTCTCTAAGTCCTTTATATCTGCAATGTGAACGATTAAAGGATTGTCAGAAGGCCTACCTTTGGCTTCATAAATACGCTTCGCAGCTGTTTCATCCAATGCATTACCGCCTAGACCATACACCGTCTCCGTTGGAAATGCAACCAACTGACCTTCCTTTAATAATTGAATCGCTGTTTCAAAATCCTTAGCATTCAAGCTTTTTCTATCCATCGTTTGTATTATTGTTTTCACTTTTCTACCTTCTAGCTTATAAAATAATCATAATTCTTCATGTAAAGAAACATTATTTCTATAATACTTCTAAAAACTCTTCTATGTCAATAAAAATTAAAACGTCAATTCATTGTAGTACTAGTATTAATTGAATTCATATAACTTAACACACCTAAATGTATTGCCCATGCAAGTTTTCTTTGATACTCCTCTTTCGCAAGAAGTTCAGCCTCCTTACGGTTAGAAAGAAATCCACACTCTACAATAACAATCGGACAATTTGATTTCTTTAATAGATAATAACTATCGTTTGCTTTCTCAATTCTGTGATTGTCATCGTTAATTGTTTTCTTTAGTTGAGATTGCATTATTGTTGCTAATTTGTTTCCTTGCTCTGAACCTGTATAATAAAATACCTGTGCACCATGGCTAGATTCTTGGGTGAAACTATTTTGGTGTATGCTAATTGCAAGCACAACATTTGTTTGATTGATAATTTCTACCCGATTTTTTAAATCCGTAGCCTTTTTATTAGAATCTGATTCAGAATAAAGACCATCATCTGAATTTCTAGTCATAATCACTTTAATATCATTTTGTTCTAATAATTCTTTTAATTCCATGGCAATTGATAAGTTTATATCTTTTTCTCGTACTTTATTAACACCAATTTTCCCTGGATCAAATCCACCGTGCCCGGCATCTATGACAACAACTGGATACTCTTTTTCTTTTGGTTCATATCCAAATAATTGTTTCATCGCTTTTATGTTTCGTTCTGATAACAAGAATATTGCAAGGAATATCAATACGCAGAAAATAATGTTAAAATGCTTCACCTTCATTATAGAAAACAACCTTGGTCTCTTTTCCTATAGTCTATGAACTAAAGGCTTGTCTTAATTCACATATTTTTGAATAACATTCCAAACACTTGCTCTTTCAAATCCTAATCGCCAACTAGCTACTCCTGCAAGGTTAGCATCACTAATTAATTTAAGCTTTTTCTCTAAAGATTCGTCTTCTTCTAACCAAACCTTATACGTAGCATCATCTTTTTGATATTCCGCATAGTATTGTCCAGTTGACTCATCCCAAACAGGTGTTACATCATTTTCTTTTAACTTAGCATCAATAGTATCCATACCAAGAGCTTCTGAAGTTAATACGTTTTCACCAAGTTCTACAGATTCCTTCCATAGTCTTGTATAAAAAGGAACAGCCATAATAATCTTCTCTGCTGGAACCATAGCAAGAGTATTATTAATTGCATCATTTACAAACCCGATGGATGCCACTGAACCCGCTTCTTCAGAATTTCCATGATGCTCATCGTAAGCCATGATAATTACATAATCCAGAATTTTACCTTGTTCTTCTCTATCGTAAAACTTAGAATAAGGAGCTGGTACATAATTATCCACAGATAAAATAATTTGATTTGTTCTACACTTTACAGATAATTCGCGCAAAAATTGTATATAATGCGGACCAGTCTCTTGTGTTAAACTCTCAAAGTCTATATTAAGACCATCTAGGTTATATTTTATAGCCTGTGCTATCAATTCGTTAATTAAACGCTCACGATTTGATGTACTTGATAGCAAGTTATAGCTATTCACCGATGTATCAAAATTATCAACGAGTGCCCAAACTTCAATTCCCATATTATGAGCTTTTTCAATATAACTTTCACTTAGTAAAGAAGATATTGTTCCTTCCTCACTATTTACTCGAAACCAAGTTGGAGAAATCGTTGTAACATTCTTTGTTTTTTCCAATAAGGAACCCATATTATCATTTGCTTGCATGTTAGTTACTTGATGCCAAACGAGATTAATGGTATAATCCTTCGATAAATTTGTATATTCAGGAAAAGTTTTTTCACTTTTTTTAGTTTCATAGTAAGAGTCACTAACGTATTTGTTCTGTATAAATCCTCTAACTCCGTCTTTTGTCATAACTTTTGTAAAGCCTTTGGCTCCACTGCCACCAGCATCAATTAATAATAATTGATCTCCTACTTTCACATCACTAAGAATTGGTGTCTTAATACTTGCACCTGATCTTACCTTTGCATCTTTTGTGACATCAGCATATAAATAATCTCCCCATGTACACCAAACCATTACCCTAGCTGGCTCTTCATAATATGTGTAAGTAATATCTGAATACTTTTCCACAAAATCTAAAGCTACATAAACCTGATTCTCTATCATCTTTACAATGACATAGTTTTCAGAACTCTTTGGTTTGTTCACATAATAATCCTTACTACCAAGTTCTGTTTTAATTATTTCGGTTGGCGTTGTATAGATTAAATAATTTTCTTTTGCGTCCCAATAAAATCGATGATTAAATTTGTCCGTAATGGTATCTAAGTCAATGTATATTGTTCCGTCAATAATTTTTGCGTTCTTCTCATAGACAGAATCATCTAGTATTAACATTGCCTCATCTTCCGGAACTGTATAGTATTCCGACAACTCCAAATATTCCTTATTCGGTGTATACTTTTTTATTAAAGCCACAGCTACAATTACTAGAATAACTAGAATCACCGTTGTAGTTCCAAAGATTGCCTGTCTTGCTTTCTTATCCATGCCTAACCTCTTTTCTGCAAATATTTATATTTTACGACAAACATTATAGCATTATTTCTCCATAACGTCATTACATTTTCGTAATTATCAATCGAAATTTGCAATTTTTTGAAAAAGGTCATAGAAAGAGCTATTTCTTACCAAGTATCCAATACATAACAGTGATTGAGGGTATGTTTTAGGGTCTAAACAGTAAGAAATGGCTCTTTCATAATTTCATTTTTTCAAATGCACTTCTAGTTAATATGTAGCAAAATTTTATAATTTATACATAATTGGTGCAAATACTAATTTTCTGGATAAGAAGGTAATATTGTGATATGTTACTTTTATCCTTATGACCAATATTGGATATTTGCTAACACATTACTTATACTGCATTATTTTTTGAAATACTTTAATTGCTTCTTTGCTTGGATGTAATAAGTTTGGCTCTAGTCCAATAGCATAATACTTGCTTAACTTTGTAATCTTTGCCTTCATTTTCTTTGTAGATAAATTGTGAATAACACACCAGGATCCTAAGTCCTTGATACCCCTTAGCACTTCTTCAAATCTTCTCCACGCATCTGCATGCCATGGTGCTGGGTTTCCAATAACAATTTTCAAGTCACAGCGTAGTAGTTCTATAGCTGCATTCTTATAATTTCCGCCCAAATCTAGAATACAAAATTCGTACTTAGAATTACGATACGCACCTATATCTTTTTCCGTAGCTTGTCTAACAAACATAATGTTATGAAAGGAGAACTTCTTATTATTCTTACTCTCTAGCTTTACCTGGTATTTTTCTGCTAATGAACCAAGGTCATCTTTACCGCTTGCCTCAATAACAACTACACTATAACCGCAAATATCCGCTAAATAAAAAGCTAGCAAAAGTGTTAAATGTGTTACACCAACATATCGATGTATTCCATAAACACCAATGACATAAATCCCCTCGTTTACTCTTTTCTTTGATATTAATTTATATAAAATGGGATTTTTACTCATAGCTCCTCCATAAATTATTCGTTAAGACACATTGCATGCAGGATGAATCTTTACTAACCCCTAAGAATATCCTCTAACAAATGTAAGAAAAATGTCTCCATTACCCCAGATTTATTGCTTAAAATCAATTGTGGTTCAAATGGTATTCTATAACACTTTTTACTTTTCATATTATTTATAACATTTCGAAAATCAGAAGCACTTATAAAATTAAATAGATAATAAACATTATCCTTTCTCTTACATAATTGAATACATTGCTCTGAGGCATCTAGTTCCCAGTCTTTTGCGCCCATGACAACCATTTGATAGTCCTCTTTATAAAACTTATGATAATTTTCATTTGATAAAACACCATAATCTTTTATTATAAATTTATATTGAGTGTTTAATTTTATGTCTTTCATCAAATCAGAATGGCAACATGGGACTTGATATAGCAAATATCCCTCCTCTCTATAGCTTTTCATAGTTTCTCTTCTTGCGATTGCAGATAAAGCAAGAGAATCATTACACTCAAGGTATAAACTAGCTCTTCTGTTTTGCTTTAAGAAGTTCGCCATTTGTAACGCTACATGTGTAACTCCAATACGATGTTGAGAACCAGCAATAGCAATCGTTGTAATATGTTCTGTATCTTTACTATTTTTAAGCTTAATATGAATTCCAGACAAACTCTTTTGTAGTTCTATGATAGAGGTATACCTTTGGAATGCTTGCAATTTAAGACATCGGTTTACAACACGTTTTAATTCCTTACTACAAGAGTCTGAAAAATCGATATTCTTTCCTTTTTCTATTGCATATTCTTTCCCTAAAATCATGTAGTAGAGCAACATACCGATTCCATAAATATCTGCTCGTTCATCGACATTTTTTGATAAATACTGCTCAGGAGAAGCAAACCACGGAGTTCCAAAGCCGTAATCACGTTCTTCTTTTCGATAATTCGAGCTACCAAAATCAACTAAGTATACTTGCTCATTATGTATTAAAATATTTTCTGGTTTTAAATCTAGATAAAGAATGACTTGCTCTCTTGTATGTAAGTAACTGAGTAAATCACAGATTTGTATTGCATAGGATAGAATTGTTTTTTCTTGAAGTTTCCGTATTTGACAAATACGTTTTAAAGACTCGCCTTCCATATATTGTTCTACGATATAAAAAGAAGTTTCATCTTCCTCTATATCAAATATTTGAGGTATACAAGGATGCTTTAGAAGTTTCATGATTTTAGCCTCTCCAATCAATTGCAAGTAGCAAGGAGATGACTTATAGATTTGCTTGATTATACGATTACACTGTAACTTAATGTGCACAGCTAAATATACTGTACTATATTCACTATTGCTTATAACTTTTAATACCTGATACTTTTCAAATAAAATTTGTTCACTCATTCTCTCCTTTCTGTCTGTTTATCAATATTTCGCTATAATAAAACATATTACACCTTTATTATAGTTAATATTTGTAAATAAGGCAATGAATTTAATTTTTATTTCTATACAATAATATAAAGAATATTTGTCACTATTGACGATATAGAGTTCTTATCAAAACTATATGTTCGCGTGGAACTACTGAAATTATGAGGAAGAAAATATTAATAATTGATTAATTTGGAAACAATAAATTCAAATATGCATGAGAGTTAAGGCGCCTGAATATATGTTTATTAATAACGATTATTCACAAAAAATTCAGATTGTGCTCTGTTATTATCGTATTGACTTATATTATAAATTACATTATACTTTGTTTACAACACCATAGTATCTTAAATTAACTCATTAAGTTAGAAAGGGGTGTGATTCTATGAAAATTGAAAAAATTAGCGACACGCAAATACGCTGTACACTAAATAAAGAAGATCTAGTTGATCGTGAATTACGTATTAGTGAATTAGCATATGGTAGCGAGAAAGCAAAGCAGCTTTTTCGAGATATGATGCAGCAAGCATCGTATGAATTTGGGTTTGAAGCGGATGATATACCACTTATGATTGAGGCAATTCCTGTTTCAGCAGAGTGCCTAATACTAGTAATAACAAAAGTAGAAGACCCAGATGAGTTAGACACCCGTTTTTCAAATTTTACACCATATGCAGATAAAGATGAAACAATTGAAGAGGCTGAGGATGATGATGCCTATGCTGATGAGATATTAAATTGCTTTGAACAAATTGGAGAATTACTTGGGAATCGCGATCCAAAAGAAGCGAATCGTACCAATAAAGATAATAAATCAAAAAATAAATCAAACGATGCTACAGAAGACGCTACAAAATCCCCAGTAAATATTGCTCCTAATTTAAGCAAAACTTTTACATTCCGCTCTTTAGAGGAAGTAATTTCATTATCCAGAATCATAGCTCCATTCTATCATGGTATCAATACATTATATAAAAATCCTACAAATTCAAAATATTATTTGGTCGTTCAAATTTCTGACCATACACCAGAAGAATTTAATAAGGTTTGCAATATAATCTCTGAATTTGGTAGAACCGAGCATGTGAATTATGCTAGTGTCTCTTATTATGAAGAACATTTTGATAAGATTGTTGATAAGAATGCAATACAAGTTTTATATAAACTTTAAAAAAAGGACTGTTGTATAATCTAGATCTTAGGAATTCGATGTTAATCAACATCGAAATCTTAAATTTAAATTACACAACAGTCTTTTATCTTTCTTATTCAGCACTAAGATAACCATTGATTTGATTCACTAAATCTTCTACTTCTATTCCATGAACCATACAAGCTTCCTCCAAGGATTCTCCTTGAGCGGATGGACATCCAATACAGTGCATGCCAGAATCTAGTAATATAGGTATTATATTTTGATCTGTTTGAATAATTTCAGCAATTGTCATGTCTTTGCTAATCATATGTGTACCTCCTTAATTTTAAGTGATGCTTACAGTAACTTTTAATTTACAAAGTTCGGCATCTTATCATATGTTCCATTCACATTATAGGTTATCAATATTATACCGTCAAGATAAATTTCCTTATATTTCATTCTAAAATATTTCACTCTCAAAATTTCCAATCCGTATCTTTAGACAATAATGTAATTTTCCCAATTTCATATGTTATTGATAAATTTTAGCTTGTATTATTCATAATAATAGAGTAAAATAGGAGAAAAGGTAAAAGGAGGGACAAAGAAATGGCATACGTAATTACTGACAGTTGTATTAGCTGTGGCGCTTGTGCAAGTGAATGCCCTGCTAGCGCTATCTCTGAAGGTGCTAGCCACTACGAAATCGATGCAGATGCTTGTTTAGATTGCGGCGCTTGTGCAGCAACTTGCCCAACAGGTGCAATCGAAGGTTAATATATAGTATTCACCTTAACATTAAAAAAGCACCTAAATTAGGTGCTTTTTTTCATTCTAAATATTCCAATTAAATTCTAACTTTGTTTTTCTTAAAGAACTTACTCTCTTTCTTTTTATAACTTCCTACTTCTTTTGTAGCCGCAACTTGTTGTCTTTGAAGTTGATATTCACGAATTGTCCGATCTAATTGTTTAAATCTTTCTTCTTCTTTTTCTTCACGTACTTTTAATCGATAGTCCAATTCTTTAATCACAGAGTCCGTTACTTTTTCACTGATTTTTACCGATAATTGCTCATTACTTTCTTGCATCGCACCCTTCATAATATTACACATAATATTTCTGAATTGTCCTAACTTATCTTCTTCATTTTCTTCAACATAGGTAGAATTCTTCTTTACCAAATCAAAATGTTGTCCGTGCTCTTGCTCCAAAGTCTCGCCTTGATCCACTGCTTTATCTTCTCCTTTTAAATCATCCTCATTTTTAATGCTTATTGCATCTTCATCAAGCTCTTTCTCCTTTGTTTCAACACCATCAAGGCCCATTGCAATCTCAAGCTTGTCCCTTAGCTGATTTAGACGCGTAGCATCTAATGCCTCTACTTTTTTAATTTCAGGTAGTAACAACTTAATTGCTTTTAATTGAAATCCCTTGTCCTTCAATGCCTTAACAGATTTAAAGAGTTCGATATGCCCTTCATTATAATAGCGGTGATCTAATTCGTTTCGTGGAACGTCAACCTCTAGCTCTTTCTCCCAATATCGAAGAACATGATCTGCTACATCTATCATTTTCGAAGCATCAGATATAATATATCTTTTCTCCTGCATAAGCATCCTCCTAATTCACTGAATATGTAAATATTTTCCACTTAAATTATTATAACATGACACTTTTCAATTGCAACCTTTCAAAAGAACCTTTCTAAAAAACACATCGACACAGCCTGTCAATAGCTTGTCCAAATCCACAAGTAATGACAGTACATAACAGTTTCTTTTAGCATCATACAAATGTAACTTTCTAAAGAAAGTCACGAAACAAGGATGAACGCTTAAAATAAATGCAAAAAAGAAAATGTATGAGAAAAATCTTCAGCTTTTCTCATACATTTTCTTTTTATTAACTATAATAATTTACTTATCTCTCTAAATTTGCAAACTTTGTGAATTGTGATAACCAAGCAAGTTTAACAGTACCTGTTGGACCATTTCTTTGCTTACCAATAATGATTTCAGAAATACCTGCCTCTTCCGAATCATGATTGTAATAATCATCACGATATATAAACATAACAACATCGGCATCCTGCTCGATCGCACCAGACTCACGAAGGTCAGAGAGCATCGGACGCTTGTCTGGTCTTTGTTCAACCGCACGGCTTAACTGTGATAATGCAATAACAGGACAATTAACCTCTCTTGCAAGAGCTTTTAAAGAACGAGAGATTTCAGAGATTTCTTGTTGTCTTGATTCAGATTTCTTACCACCTGACATCAACTGTAAGTAGTCAATGATAATTAGGCCTAAATTATGTTCTAGCTTAAATTTTCTACACTTAGAACGTAACTCTGTAATAGAAATACCAGGTGTATCATCAATAATTAGACCAGATTCTCCAATCGTTCTCGCACTTTCCATCAGTTTCGCCCAGTCTTCGTCATTTAACTCACCACTACGAATTGCTTGGGAATCAACCTTAGAATTCATTGATAAAATACGGTTCACCAGCTGATTCTTTGACATTTCCAGACTAAATATAGCCGTTGTAATATGTGATTTTACCGCAACATGCTCTGCTATATTTAACACGAAAGCTGTCTTACCCATAGATGGTCTTGCTGCAACTAATATTAAATCGGAAGGCTGTAATCCAGCCATCTTATAATCTAAGTCATAAAATCCAGTAGCAATACCAGTAACACTTCCTTTATTTTTAGAAGCGGCTTCGATACTATCAAGGGATTTAATTACGATATCTTTAATACTTACAAAATCACCAGTACTACGATTTTGAACAATATCAAATACTTGTTTTTCTGTCTGTTCTAAAACTACATCCACTTTTTCTTTATCTAAGTAACAAGTGTTTGCAATTCCTTCGGTAACCTTAATTAATCTTCGTAATAACGCCTTTTCACTTACAATATTCGCATAATATCGAACATTGGCAGAGGTTGGCACTGCACGGATTAAATCACTAATAAATTCAAGGCTACATAGCTCTGGTGGAACTTCTTTTTCCTTTAATTTATTCTGTAAGGTAACCAAATCCACAGGCTTTCCTTCTTGAAACAATTCTATCATTGCATCATATAGCACTGCATATTGATGTTGATAAAAATCTTCTCCAGTTATAATTTCAGAGGCAGCGATGATAGCATCACGGTCCATAATCATGGAACCAATTACGGATTGTTCTGCTTCTGGACTATGTGGTAGTATTTTTTTGATAAATGCCTCATCCATGTAAACTCAACCTCTTTCTACAGGCTATCTACTCTTACCTTTAGTTCTGCAGTTACCTTTGGATGTAACTTAATTGGTACAGTAAATGTCCCCATATTTTTAATTGGATCATTTAACTGTAATTTCTTCTTATCAATGTCAAATCCCAATTGTTCTTTTAAAGCAACAGCAATTTCCTTAGTAGAAATAGAACCGAATGTTCTACCACCCTCACCTGTTTTAATTTTTAACTGAATGCTCTTAGCCTCAATCTCTTTTGCTAAACTTTGAGCTTCTTCTAAAATCTCTTGCTGTCTCTTTGCTTCTGCTGCTTTTTGAAGTTTTAAATCATTCATATTCTTAGGTGTTGCTTCAAGGCCTAGTTTCTTTGGCAATATGAAATTTCTTGCATAACCATCGCTAACCTTAACAACTTCACCTTTTTTTCCTAATGCCTTAACATCTTGTGTTAAAATAACTTCCATCTATATATCTCCTTCCTGAGTCATTTTAGTTAATACATCTTTTACCTTTTGTATTGCCTCTTCTACTGTGCAGTCCTTTAGCTGGGCACCAGCTACACTCATATGACCGCCTCCGCCGAGTTTTTCCATAACTATTTGAACATTAAGTTCATCAATGGAACGTGCACTAATGAATACTTTTTCATTAAAATACGTAAACACGAAAGATGCTCTAATATTATTTATACTTAATAATTCATTGGCTACTTGAGCTGCAAGTACCGTTGGCGAATCCACTCCTTCACTTCCACATTCAGCAAAGGCATAGTGATCTAAGTAAATTTCTGTGGATGTAATTGCCTGAGCCCTCATCATATACTCTGGCATATCGGTACGGAATGCTTTTCGTATTCTTGTTACATCTGCACCATTTCTACGTAAGTATGCTGCAGCTTCAAAGGTTCTAACACCAACTTTGTTCAAGAAATTATTCGTATCAATCATGATTCCTGAATACATTGCATCTGCTTCCACCTGACGTAGCTTAAGTCCCTCTCCAATGTATTGAAGAATTTCTGCAACCATTTCACAGGAAGACGATGCATAAGGTTCAATATAGGAAAGCACTGCATTCTCAACGGATTCTCCTGTTTGTCTATGATGGTCAAGAATAACAATTGTTTTCGTTAAATTAAGCAGTTCAGGACATTCTGTGTAGCTTGGTCGATTTACATCCACCACCACAAGTAAGGTATTATTATCAACTACACCAATGGCTTGTGAACTATTTAAAAACATATCCTCTTCATAGTCAGGACTATTCTTAAAACGTGCCATCACAGGTCGCACAGAAATTGTCACATCATTGATTACAATATGAGCTTTTTTATTCAAAGTCTTAGCAATTCGATATACACCAATTGCCGCACCAAAGGAATCCACATCTCCGATGGAATGTCCCATGATAACAACCTTATCCTTTGCTTCAATAAACTCTTTTAAAGCATGTGCCTTAACTCTTGCTTTTACTCTTGTATTCTTCTCAACGGTAAAGCTCTTACCACCATAGTAATAAAGCTTTTCACCATCTTTAACAACAACTTGATCTCCACCTCGGCCAAGTGCCAAATCCATTGCGGCTCTAGCAAATTCATATCCTCTAGAATAAGATTCTGCATTCACGCCAAGTCCCATACTAATGGTTACGGACATCTCATTACCGATATTTACAGCTCTAACTTCCTCTAAAATAGAAAATCGATTGGTCTGTAGTTGTGGAAAATATTTGTTTTGAAATACAAAAATATACTTGTCTTTTTCAAGCTTTTTAATTACTGCATCAATTCCCTGCATATACTTATTGATTTTCCTGTCAACCAATGCAGTTAATAGGGAACGTCTAACTTCATCAATACTTTCAAGTGCTTCTTCATAATTATCGATATAAAGAAGACCAATAATAAGTTTTTGGTCACTGTTTTCTTTTTGTAGTGCCACGATTTCTGTTTCATCATACAAATACATCGCAACTAAATAAGAACAGTTCCCCATGACTTCTTCATCCTGTAACCAATAGGATTCATCTTCAAAATCTGGTGTCATTACTTTACGTAATACGACTTTATAATTCTTTTCTGCATAATTAATGTGGAGTTCCACATCAAGTTCACTATCTGGTAATATATCTTCCGTTATCTCTGGGAAAATATTCGCGATGGAGCGTCTAGCCTTTTTTTCAGACCCTATGATGTCACAAAATTCATCATTCGCCCAAACCATACGCCCTTTTTCATCAAGCACACCATATGGGATGACCATGTCTTTTAAAAGCTTTCTCTGAATTTCACCATAATTAGTAGCAAACTGTACCATGTCTCCTACAATGGATGGACGTTTTAGAAAATAAAGTAATAATGCAATTATAAAATAAAGCACAACAAAGCAAGACATCACTGCGCTTGCTTTTTTATCAATCATATAAATGCATATATTCATAACGACCAATAAAATGGTTAAAATAAGCGGCCATCTCAAATACGTACGTAATGCACCATATAGTCTATTTTTATTTGTTTTCATATTCATGGCTCCTTAATAAAGCACACCTTCCATACAATTTGCAATCTCGTTTACTATCTAACGGTCGCAGTTGTACCTTTCATTATACCATTATTTCTTCCTAAGTGGAAGTGTTTTTTCTGTTTGTATAAGAATCTCAGAAATATACTAGCTTTTAACTAGATAAACCTTTTTAATAAAATATTGAAAGAAATTAAGATGGTAAACTTTATAAGATATCATCGCTCCGAAAAACGAAAGCAAAATGTCATCTACATCAAACACTCCAACTTTTAATAAAACTTGTAGTATCTCAAAAAGAATCCGTATAATTAAAATAGCCAGAATAAACTTATTTGGATCCTTACACGTTTTAAAAATACCTGGTAGAAATAATCCCATAGGAACAAATAGAAAAAAATTCCCTAGTGTATTTCTTAGCACATATGAGGTATTAAGAGTATGATTAAAAACCCCTGAAATATACTGAAATAGCGTTGTAAAAGGAATGAAATTCGAGTGTTCCTTCAAATAATCTAGTTGTTTATATTCAGCGTTATTTACACTTATGCTTACTTGATAATTAAATATAAATAAAATAAAAATGATAAGAAATATATATATCACAAACATAAAACGATAAACCAATAACGCACAATGAATCTTATCCTCTATTTGATTAAAACTAGAACATAAAAAATGTGTACCTAAAACCAATGTTCCAAAGCAGCTTATCATAAGTAGCAACAACCAATACCAATATATATAAAAATGTGAGTTCATACCTAACAATAGAGTCGCAAAGAGAATGCCACCACATAATACATAGAAGCCAAATGCGAGTGTACGCTTCATATACATAACAATCCTCATTGCTTATCCTCCTTAAAGTGGCCCCTAACTCTATATCCCCTGTCGTCCATTGTCTAAATATGGTGTGTTAATTATATATCAATTGGGTTTATTTGTAAACACTGTATAGAAAGATTGCTACTATTATACTATATCACGTTTGCAAAGATAATCCTTACTGTAGTACCAACTCCAACATTGGAATCATAAGTTATTGTAGCGGCGTGTCTTTTTGCTATTTGATCACAAAGTGTAGTTCCTAGCCCCACACCACCGTATTTTCTACTTCTTGCCTTATCAACACGATAAAAAGGTTCCATGATATGAAGCAATTCATCCTTCTCCATACCGATTCCATTATCTGCAATTGTTAAAATTCCTTTGTTACCCTGCTGATAGGAAGAAATCTCTATTTTACCATTCTCAAAAGATGCTCTTATAGCATTTTCAACAATATTTGAAATCATAATCTCTAAAAGCTCATAATTTCCGTTTACTACAATACTTATATTCTCATAGTTAAAATCAATTTCTTTTTCAGCAATACTTGTACGAAGTCTGTATTTTATAGATTTAATTATTTTTTCTATAGATACCCTCTCCATAGGAATCTTTGTTTCCCTAATATCTGCAAGTAGTAGTAACACTTGACTTAAGTTTTCTAATCTCTTGCATTCCTTTCGTATGTACATCAGTGCATTATATTTTTCTTCCTCCTCTAATTTTGCCATCTGCAAATATTCTACATACCCTGATATTGCCGTAAGAGGAGTTCTAAGCTCATGGGCTAAATTATCAACTAAGCGTTGTTTCCTATCTGTTTCTTCCTTTAAATTTTCAATCGTTTGCTCAACTTTATCAGACATCTGATTAAAATACCTACCAAGTTCAGCTAATTCATCGTTTCCTTTAATAGCTACACGCTTTTTGTAGTTTCCTTCTGCAATTTCCTTCGTTGCATTATTTAATTGGTATATTGGTTTTGTAAGTGAGCGTAGAACAAAATATAGAATAACTAAAAGAACGAAGGTAATCATTAAAGACTCAATGATAAATATAAATGTTGTACGCTTCCAATTTTTATTAAAATCAACCAAATGATAGCGATACAAAAGTGTATAATCTGAATACGGTTCCCTTAATTTAGTTTGGACAATGACATACTTTTCTTTATCATAAGTGCGTGTCCATAATCGAATGGTATCCGAATCAATGCTTGGTAAATTTTCATCAGCAAAAACATCAGAGCCATTATTATAAATCCATGCTTCTCCCTTTTTTATTGCAATTCTTATTCCTTGCTGCTGGTAGAACTCAGCATATGAACGAAAAATTTTTTCTTCATTTGAAGTTGATAATTCACCTCTTTTATTTAATACAGAAAAATCATTATAGATTGAATTTGCAATAAAATATGCCTCTCCTGTTGCTTTATCTTCATAGGAGTTTAGTTGCTTCTTATAAGCATCACGTGCAATAATAAAAATTGCTACATTTAAAAAAAACACAAATATAATACCTAATATTAAAAAAGACTTCTGCCAAAACTTCATTGGTTTTCCCTTCATTTTAAGAGCTCATCACATCTCCAAGCGATAGCCTAATTTATATATTGTTTTGATTTGTTCCTCTAATCCTAATTTTTTTCTTAGTTTTTGTATATGTACATCTACGGTTCTTGTATCTCCTTCATAATCAAATCCCCATGCCAACTCTAAAAGCTTTTCTCTAGACATTGCAAGATTTCGATTTATAATTAAGACTTCTAATAATGTGAATTCTTGCGGCGTTAACTCTTGTACTTCACCCTTATATTTTACAACTTTACTGTTTAAATCTACCTGGACATGATTGATTGTTATCATCTCATTGTTTGTTGTTCTTCTTCGTAGAACAATATTTATTCTTGCAATTAGCTCAAGAATTTCAAAAGGTTTTACTATGTAATCCTCCGCCCCAGAAGTAAGACCTAAAATTCGATCCTCTAGGTTTCCTTTTGCAGTTATAAATATAACTGGTGTATCCTTTATATGTTTCATCAGTTCAAATCCGCTAAGATAAGGTAACATAACATCTAAAAGAATAAGATCAAACTTCTCCACCTTAAGTCTCTCTAATGCAGTTTTCCCGTCATAAGCCTGACTACAATAATACCCAACCAACTCCAAGTTTTTCTTTATTAAGTAGCTAATTGCTTCCTCATCTTCAACAATTAAAATATGTGCCATATCTACTCCATCAAGGCTGCCATAATAGACAACTCTATTTTGGCAGCCTCTTTTCTATTTATATATATTTATTATTTTAATCTAATATCCTTTTACTGCTCCTAAATCAGCCTTTATTAAAAATTCCTTATTTTCTTTTGCCTCCCTAGGTACAACGACATTACCGATTTGTACAAGAACCTCTAATTTTTTTCCACTTATAGTTTTACTAAAACTAACATTTCCGACTTCTGCATTAAAGGTACTATCCTCAACATTCCAAGCATCTTTTACCGTAATGTTACCAATATCACAATGTAGATTTGCTTTTTTCAGGTTTTGTTCTTTTAAAATAGTAATATCACCAATGTCATTTGCTAGATTAAGCTCTTCCACTTTTAGTTGATCCTTTATTGTAATACTTCCCACATCACACCTAACCTCTAATGTTCCCGAAAAACCTTCTGGTAGCTTAACTTCCAGAGTTGATTTTCTAGTTAAACTATTACTTCCGGGTAATTGCAGATTGTCTCCAGTGGATGTCGTTGTTATCATAAGCTCTCCCGTTTCTTCACTTACTGTAAATAAATCTTTTTTATATAGATTTTTATAAGTTTGTGTTATTTCTAATTCCTCATTATCTGTTTGGTATATCAATACTTCATCGATTGCTGAATTTACTGTTATTGTCTGAATGTTTGCACCAAGAGGGATTGATTTATCTATAGATCCCGAGATAAGGATATTGTCATCATTCTCCTCCGTCTCATTTTCTATGTTATCTATATTTTCTTGATTATCTTCTATATAATCCTGATTTTGCTTTGTACTTTCCTGACCCTTATTTGTACTTTCTTGACTCTTATCTGTGCTTTCTTGACTCTTATCTGTACTTTCCTGACTATTATCTATACTTTCTTGATTTAAATTTGATTCAATTACATTCTCTGGTGTTGTATCATCCCGTTCCATCTCATTTGTAGAAACTTTAATCTCTTTTACTTTCTCTTCATTTTCTTTCATACTTACGTTAAATAATAAGAACGTAACCAATGAGCAAGCTAGCACGCCAAAAACAAAGGTTACAATAAATAATATTAGTGATTTCCTTTTCATAATAATCTCTCCATTTCTCTTTTTTCTAAATTATAAAAATGGAATATATTCATAATATTATGGAAATGTTATGAAGTTGTAAAAATTCTAGTCTTAAAATTACTTTATTTTTCCAATATGAAAATTATAATTCATTTTACATAAATAAACAATACAAGAGATTCTACCTACTTTTAACTCTATGTAATATACACATAAGAGATTCTGCACATTTAATTCTTTTTCAAAACAATTATTGCAAGTTCCCTTGACTCTGTCCTTAGGGTATAGTTTATACTGCATATAAAGGTATTTTACATTAAAATGAATATTTCTTCATTCTAAAAAAGTAAAGCTATTTTATTAATTATGCCCTTATGAGAGGGGAGAATAAGAGGTAATTATGATTCTATTTCGAAAACTAATTTCTAGACGTCACCCCATGGTTATATTAACCATTTGTATAAGTATAATTTCCATGCTTGTTTCATTATTTTGGAACTTACAATTAAGTGAGATTATTAATCAAATAAACAATAAGGTCCCTTTATCAAAACATAACATTTTTATAGCCTTACTAACCATACTAATAAGTTCTATTTTGTCTTTTACTTTAGGTATTTTTTCAGGCTATACTTGTGAAACACTAAGCCACGACTTGCGTTTAAGGTATGCAACACATTTAGTTACCCTTCCATACAGCGAAATTGAAACTCTAAATGAAGGTGAATACTTATCAAAATTACAAAATGAAATAATTGATATCTCTAGCTTTCTATGTGGAAATTTCTTTCCTCTCATTAATGATTGTATACGTTTTTTAACTACCCTATCTTTTTTGTTATGGCTCAATCCTAATTTAACAATTTTATCTCATTTACCAGTTATTCTCCTTGTTTTCTACACAATATACACCAGTAAAATCATTGGAAGAACGGTAAATAAAATCCAAGAAGCAAACACGCAAATTAACGGCTACTTAAATACTTTAATTACGCTATTTCCAATATTACAAATATACAATGCCATGCCATTTATTCAATCCAAGCATTATGAGACTCTACACCAATGGGAGGCATTGAGTATTAAAGAAGAGAGTACCCGAGCAAAACTTATGTCCTTATCCGCATTCTTATCCTATATTCCGTTATTACTTCTTT
Organism: Clostridium sp. Marseille-P299; assembly: GCF_900078195.1. NCBI lineage: Bacteria > Bacillati > Bacillota > Clostridia > Eubacteriales > Clostridiaceae > Clostridium > Clostridium sp. Marseille-P299. Next base: position 227,704 of record NZ_FJVE01000005.1, read on the forward strand.
TTCTTATTGGAGGTATAAGAGTTATAAAAAATGAATTATCCATCGGTACCTTGTATATATTTATAAATCTTTCAGGTAATACTTCTAACCTTATGATGAACATTCCGGGACGTATTGCACTACTCCGCCGTTTTACGGTAAATATGAAGAGAATTGAGTCTACTATCTATCTTACAGAATAAATAGGATGAGAATTGAAGCTACTATTTTACAGAGTAAATAGAAATAGAAAAAGCATTAAATTGATATAAAAGGAGATTTTGTATGGGCATCCAAATGGAAGGAATCAATTTTTCTTATGGAGATAAAAAAGTTTTAAAAGATATTAACTTAAGCATTCAAACTGGCGAGCACATCGGAATAATAGGTTTCAGTGGTTGTGGAAAAAGCACATTATTAAAGCTTATTTCAGGCTTATATATTGCTAGGGAAGGTTACATAGAAGTCGAAGGAGATACAAATCCAATTCAAATCCGCCGTCATATTGCTTTGGTTATGCAAAATACAGTGCTACTTCCTTTAAGCATAAAAGAAAATATAACTTGCGGTCATTCGTATGATGATGAAATCATTAAGCAGGCCTGTGAAGTAGCTCAACTTACGGAGTGGATTGCAACATTGCCAGGTGGTATTGATACATTGGTAGGAGAACGTAATGGGAACATTTCAGGTGGTCAAGCTCAGAGAATAGCAATTGCAAGAGCTTTGGCAAAGGCTATTTCTCTGACAGAAATGAAATCAATTCCTAAACCAATTTATTCTACAAAACCTAATGAAATTACAAAAACCAATGATAATACAATTAAAAATACTACTATCTTTAAAAGCGATACATACTCTCCAGTTCTTATATTAGATGAAGCTACATCAGCACTTGATTCCGATACCAGTAATGCAGTTCTTATGGCATTAAAAAATCTAACGAAAAATATGACCGTAATTACTGTTACCCATCGACCTGAAGCCTTAATTGATGTAAATCAATTATACCGTTTGGAGGAAGGAATACTAGTACATGCGTGATTTATATAAGTTTATAAAAATTGGTGCCAAGGAGATAGAATTTATTCTGCTCTTAATACTTCGCTCTCCCTTTGATGCTATTCATACGATTATTTTAGCAAATTTCTTACGCTATAGTTTTGAGGCCATTGATCATAAGAATATACAGAATTTATTAATTATCTGTTTTATTTTTTGTATTGGAAATTGTTTTCTTTTTCTATATAATGGAACTATATGGATCAAGTTTTCTTCCTATGTAACTCGTTTCGTAAGTATAGTTCGAAAAAAATTATTTAAACATATATCAACTCTAACACTTAAAACAATTGATGAAAAATCATCAGGGGAATGGTTCTCTCGTTTAAACTCTGATGTGGGGCAAGGCCTAGCAATCATAAATCAACCCCTAAATCTACCACATGCAGTTTGTGCAATTGTGAATTATAGTATTTCATTTATATTATTATTCTTAATAAACCGAGGAATTTTAATACTTGTTATATTATTTCTAATACTTCACTTAACTTTTAGTCAACAATTTGTTTTAAAACCCATAACTGAATTATCAAAAAAATCAAAAGAAGCTACCATAAAGAATACTACAGACTTAAATGCTCTTATTACTTGCGCAGATACTGCTATGGTCTATGATGCACAGTTTTTCTTACTTGAATATTTTGAAAAAAGTAGTATCAAATTACGAAACGCTAATATGAAAATAATTATACGAAATGCAATTAGTAATTCTATCCTTCCTTTCCTTGGATTAGGTGGCTATTTATTAATTTTAGTTATTAGTAGCCATTGGATAGTAACAGATAGTATGACTTTTGGAGAACTCACAGCGGCACTTCAATATAGAGGGAGTGTCATTGCAAGTGCTATTATGTTTACAAATTGTCTTGTATCAATAAGAACTGCTATGGTTGGTGTTCGACGTATCTTAGAAACTTTTAACACTAAAAGGGAGGAATAATTATGGATGACATAGTTATGAAAATTGGAGAGATCGCTGCATTTTTCAATGTTTCTGTGAAAGCACTCCGTATCTATGAAAAGAAAGGAATCATCAAACCGGCTAAAATTGATTCCTTGACAGGTTATCGATATTACACTGCGAATCAAGTTTCGCAAATCAATGCTCTTCTTGAGCTAAAGGCTTTGGGCTTTTCTTTAACTGAGATTAAAAATATTATGCTAGGTGAAAAGACCAATAAGGATTTTTTAACTGCCCTTTCACAAAAAAGCTTAGCTTGGCAGGATGTAATCTCCGCAGCACAAAATAAAATTGATGCCATTGATTCCATTTCAAAACGCCTTTCCATGTCTAAGGAAGCCCAAAACATAGAAAATTTAACAGAAGAACAACGTGCTTGGCTATTAGTTAAAATGGTGTGTGTAGAAGATATTCATGCTCAAAGCGTATTAAGTGAAGCGATTTGGTTATGATTTATCATAGTTTTATCATTTAAAAAATCCATCCCACAGTCTCCCGTAGAATGGACTCTATATATTACACCTATTTAAAATAGGTGTAATATATGTACGAAAATTAATTTACCCATTGTAAAGTATGATTGATATAGGATCGTGGTATATCCCAACGGATTATGAATTATTATATCCTACCTTCTTAAATAAATCTTCATACTCCTTTGTGGATATAGGTTTACTAAAATAAAACCCTTGTGCAAACTTACAATCCATATCTCTAAGAATTTCAACATGTTTTTTAGTTTCAACACCCTCTACAACAACATCACATCCTAAAGTAGTAACCAATGAAATAATATTTTCTAAAAGACTTATCTTTTCTACATCACTATCATCTCCTGAGAAGTCAAGAAATTTCTTGTCAATCTTTATTTCATCTACATTCAAATCATTTAAATTACTTAATGAAGAATACCCGCTTCCAAAATCATCTAACGATACCCTGAATCCTTTTAAATGTAACTTTTCAAGGTTCTGATTAAATATTTTAGTATCATATAGAGCTAAGCCCTCCAAAACTTCTAAAACAAGATAACTAGGACTAATATTATATTTAGATACAATTCCACATATTTTATCAACATAATCACTTTTGTAAAAAAGTAGCTTCGTTTGATTGACTGATATCGGATATACTTCATATCCTTTGTCTAACCAATCTCTTAAGGTTTTACATATCAATTCAATCATATATAAATCCAACTCGATACAAAAACCATTTTTTTCAAATATCGGTATGAACTCGCCAGGATAAATTATACTTCCGTCTGATTTTATCCATCTTACTAAAGCCTCAGCACCTATAATCTGATTTTGATTTATATCATATTTCGGTTGTAAAAACAATTTAAATTCATTTTCTTTTAAGGCAGTATACATAGAACTTTCAATCAGATTTTGTAATTTGATAGAAAGGAGTAATTTAGTATCAAAAAAGATGTATGTTTCGTTTAACTCTTTTGCTTTCTTCATTGCCCAAAGGGCATTACTCATCATCTGTTTGTAATCTTCACCCTCAGTACATACACCGACGCCAAACTGAATCTCATAACTACTATTTGCATTTGTAAAAAATTTCTTTATATTTTTTTCACATCGATTGATTCTTGTAATAATCTCCTGCTTGTCATTACCTTGTATCAGTACTGCAAATTGATCTGCATTCTCTCTACAACAATATTCTTTATCTCGTAGCCCTTGTTCAATTGTTGAAGCGATAAAACATAAAAGTTCATCAGCATATTTTTCTCCAAAAGTATCATTAATTAATTGAAAATTCCTTATATTTAACCTAAGTAATGTATAACTCAGACCATTATTTATTGTTTCCTTCATAATCTGGTTAAACCTTCCAAGACTTAGTGCGCCAGTTAATTTATCATGATATGCCATATTTTCAAGATAAGCATAATTTCTTTTTATGATACGATAACTATATAAAGTAAATATCCCAACGATTAGAATGATAACACCATAAATTAAAGTAGAATAGTTCAACTGAGTTATAATCCATGACTGTATTGAATAATATGGGGTTATATTTACTAAATACCAATTATAATATTGCATCGGCAGAAAATAAACACAATACTTTGTTCCATCTTTTGTAAATGTGGAGAAATAACTAACTCTTTGCTCTAATGCATTTCTAACTTCACTTTCATCTAAAAACTGCACACTCATGGAAAAAATTGATTCAGTATTTTCATCCTCAATTCTATTTTTTGAGCGAATAAGATATTCACCAGTATCCGAAATAATATGTAAGTATGACTTAAACTTAATTCCATCATCCAATAATTTAACATATTCTAAAGCGTCAGTATAAGCTGCTAAAACTCCAACTATTTTATCATCTTCTATAATTGGAACAGATATTGCTATTATACTTTTCTCTAAGTCCGTATCATAGAAAATTTTAGATACAGAATCTTTTCCTTTCCAACTTTCTTTTAAAGATTCCTGTAAATATTCATTCAGACTATTGAAATTAGTCTGTTTAATACCATCATTCACAGTTATATGATATACTTCATCATCTGTAAAAATAAGAGATATTCTAATAAATTTATTACTATCAGTAGATTCATTCAATCCTTTAACAAGTGATTCAGTCGGTTCCTTTGTCAACTTCACAAAACTTTTTAAGGTATTTAGCGTTTGGAAATCAGCTTCAAATTGTTTCGTAATTTGATAGCTATGATAATTACTCGTATTAGTAATTTCATTCTCTAAACTTCTGCTTTCGGCTTTTCTTAAAAGAATTACTAACAAGATTCCACCCATAAGAAATGCAAACGCTAAAATAGAAATAAAAATAATTAAAAGTTTTAAATTTTTTTTAGCTTTCATTTATCTTTTTCTTCCTCATATATTTTTTAACTTTCTTCAATCAATATATTTAATCTTCTTCTAATATTTCTTTTAGACACTCCATTATAAGATCAAAGAAAGTACATAGCACGTTTTCACCGTAAGTACGATTGGCGAGTACATTCACCTCAGTGAAACACTTTTAAATATCTAGTCTTTCTCTTTTTTTACAATTCTTCGTACATTTACTACACTCATTACCCATACAACGAATGTTCTCCTCATTAATATAAAATCTATCTTTGCCTAATTTTTTTGCTCCATATAGGGCAACATCTGCACATTTGTACAACTCTTCATAAGTACTTGTAAGATTATCTACAAATGCCACTCCAATACTAGTTGATACTCCATATGTATGATAGTAAAAACTCAATTCACTTCGTATATTCTCTAATAAAGAATTTAGCTTATTGCATAACACTTCCTTAGACAGTTCGGTATCCATAAAAACAGCAAACTCATCCCCGCCCAATCTTGCAATAACATCATGTTTTCTAAAACTGGAAACCAAACAAACAGCAAATTTCTTCAGTAGTTTATCCCCTTCTGGGTGCCCTAGTGCATCATTCACTGATTTAAAATTATCAAGATCAAAGATGAGCATAATTCCTTTTTCTGAGTTATTATCCAAATATTGTTTAACATTCTTCTCTAACCCCCCTCTATTCATTAACTTAGTTAATGGATCTGTTTCCGCTTTCTCTTGAACATTATGAAGTGCTTGTTTAATTTGTTTCATCTGAACTTCATCTTCAGTATTGTCAAGTATCATTCCATAAAATTCATCCTTTGAATGAAATGATGCAATACTAATATATCTACCGTTTATCTCAATCATTCCATCATCATTCTTAGCAGTGGAATCCAAATACTTCACGTAGCGCTCAAATCCCTTTGGTGTCGACTTTATTTCATTCCATACATTATCATCTATACCTAAAATACTTTGAATATTATCAGAGAAAAAATTCTGATTAATTGAATATAAACATTCAAATACTGCTACGTGGCCATCGATGGTACTTATAATTCTTGACATTCTCTCAGCCTTAGTTTTGTAGCTATCCTTCCAGTCATTTAATATTCCACATATTTTTCTTAACTCTGTATTATAGTCTGTTTCAAATGTAATATCATAACAACCTTCTATTAATTGCTTAATATTAAACTCGATCGAGAAAAGATCCTTCAAGATGTATTTTTTTACATAGTGGTTTAAGCTCATCCATGCACTCATAATAATAAGTACTACGACACTACATAACTCCAAAAATTGAAGTCTTATTGCATTGAATACTACTTCTGCTTGTACATAGGCACCTATAATCTTATTCCCTATCTCCTTTGTTTTTAAATATTTCAAGGATCCATTAATTTTAACTATTCTCCCTTTTTTCCCTTCTTGGAGTATAGCAATGAACTCCTCCTTAGTATGTACATTAGCAAAGTTTAAGTCTTGCTCATTATTCCTTGTAATTCCTTCAATTTCCCCACTCTCTTTATCAATTAAAAATATTGTTTTCTCATATATAGTAGGGGTTTTATTTACGATTGATGCAATCGTATCACTTGCTAATAAGTTTTCTAAAACACTTGGATTTAAACCGATTTGGACTACAGAAAACAATTCCGAATTTGATTTTACCCCAATATAGATTTGATTTTCTTGTCCTAATATCTTAATTCCATCCAGCTGAACTACATTTGCATCTAAATCTTTGCTCTCTATCAACTTCCAAAAAGGAGATGCCTCTTGATACTCTCGTAAATCTAATCCTATGGATTTCTCATCACTGCTATAAATGATTGTCCCCCTATCGTCTAAGATGTGTATAGATTCCACTTCCATCAATTCTTTTATCTTTTTTAGCGTTGAAGTATTACAACTTTGCTCTGGATTATTCTCTAATATGTATCGTATGGCGTATGCCCTATTCAAATAATCTTCTTTGAACATCTCTTCTTTCTCTTCAATAACTAACTTACTATTTTCATACGAAATCTCAACTTGTTCAAGCATCTCACTAAGCCCTTTAAAAGAACTCTTGCTTTGTTCTATAAATACTACTCCTAAGCACACAGCAAACATAACAAAAGCTGTAATGACCAAACATAATACTATTGATCGAAACAAAATTTTCTTCAAAATTACCTCCAAAACCGTACAAATTGTTTTTGTAAAAATTGTTCAAAGCAAAAAAATGCAATAAGTGATCAATATTAAAAAGTTACATTGCTGGAAAACTCCATAACGTACTTTCTTCTAATACAATCAATTATTGCAGTTCATCTAAAATCATGTAAGCCATCTAGATAACAATCATAACGAAGTCTAAATCTTCACTCTTTTGCACGCTGTTTTTTCTGGCTACCTTTTTACACATTACCTCCTCTTTTCGGAAGTCTGTTAAGATCTACATAAAAAAAGTACACAAAAGGGTACGCAAAAATTTAAACCTCGCAACTATCTACCTTAAAGGGCCCTATAGCTTTGCGTACATCTCTTTTCAAGAAGTTTGTCTATAATTTTTTGATTATTTTACATATTTTTTATTTTATTGTCAAGAAAAATATAGCAAAATATTTTCCAAATAAGTGTATTTAGAGTCTTTATTTGACCATTCAGCAGCTTAGTCTCTTCTAAAAACTTTTAAGTGCATAAAAAAAGCCATTACACAACCTTCGTCATGTAACAGCCTTATTAATTCTCTTACTTTAAAATCGAGTAGGAGGAAATTCATTAATTGAATTTCCGTCCTCTCACACCACCGTACGTACCGTTCGGTATACGGCGGTTCAATAAGATTACCTTATTTGCGAATATCTTTCACTAAGTGTTATAAAACCTTGTTCTCTAAGATATTTATTGGTAAGAGTTGAATTTAAGATTGGGCTATTGGAGATTCTCCAGTAGCCTTTCCTTGTATTCGCATGTTCCCATGCTTTCCAATTCTCTACCCCTAGTTTAACTAAGTTATCATGTTTCGTTTTAATCTTTTTCCACTGTTTCCAGTAACAAAGACGTAAACGTCTTCTTAGCCACTCATCAAGTTCTCGTAAGGTACCTTTCATATCTGCTAGTTTGAAGTAACTTATCCAGCCAACAATTAATTGTTTTAGTTTAATAGCTCTGAGTTCCATACTCATTGCATTACTTCTTCCAGTGATACTCTTAAGTTTTCCTTTTAACTTCTTAACAGAAACTTGATGTACTCTTATTCCCATTTCACCTTTCTTATTGTAAAAGGTATATCCTAAATATTTTAGTTTCCATGGTCGGTCTACCTTACTTTTCTCTTTGTTAACTTTAAGCTTCAAGTCCTTTTCTATAAACTCCGTGATACTTTTCATAACTCGCTCTGCTGATTTCTTTGATTTCACGTATACATTGCAATCATCTGCATAACGGCAGAACTTAAGTCCTCTTCGTTCTAATTCCATATCTAGTTCATGCAACATGATATTACTTAATAGTGGAGATAAGTTCCCACCTTGAGGCACCCCTTCTACAGTAGCACTTACTAATCCCTTTTCCATCACTCCTGCATTTAGATACTTCCTTATCAGTCCGATTACTCGTATATCCTTGACTTCTTTATAAATCAGCCCAATTAACCTATCGTGGTTGACAGTATCAAAGTACTTTTCTAAATCTATATCTACCGCCCATTTATAGCCTTCATCCATGTATTCTTTACATTTTAGAATTGCTTGATGCGCGTTTCGATTTGGTCTAAATCCATAACTATTCTCTGAAAATTTCTTCTCAAAGATTGGCGTTAGTACTTGTGATACTGCCTGTTGTATCACTCGGTCTACTACAGTTGGTATCCCTAATGGTCTTGTTTTCCCGTTATCCTTTGGTATCTCTACCCTTCTTACGGGATTCGGTTTATAACTTCCATCTGCTATGGATTGCTTAAGCTCTTCGCCATGACTTCTTAGATATGGTAGAAGTTCATCTACTCCCATCTTGTCGATTCCATGACTTCCTTTATTCTTCTTTACACGTTTAAAGGCTTCATTTAGATTTTCATTACTAATGATTTTCTCTAGCAATCCATAGTGATATTCTCTTCGGGCGTTCTGTCTGTTATCCGACGTCATAGAAATGCTCGGCGCCTTTGCATAGCTTTCGAGTTCCACTCTATCCTTTTGCAAATGACCTGATTCTGTATTCAGTTGTCTGCTGTCATCACATTTCTTTGTTTCTTTCAAACTTTCAAAACCTCCTATTGTTCAGTCCTTCCCAAAGGTCGTCGACTACCTCCGGTACTATGACCTCTGCTGACTTCTTAGTGTTCAGCCATACATCACTGCATGGGTTGTCATTTCAGAGTTCACTTCCATGACGTATCACTAAGACCTCCCCAGGTAAGAACGCAATCTTCCTCTCCATCTATCTGCCACATTTACATTAATTAATTTCGAGTAGTTATTGGACTTCGATTTGTATAGCAATCTTATCCTTAATTAATGCCTTGTATGTGATTTCTGTTCGTCAGACCAGAGATTTGCCCACGGACTTCCTTCAGATTCGCCCTCACGAACGACACCCTTGTCTTGGGCTATACACTTGCCACTACTAGGCTGTGTTAGGGACTTTAACCCATTAGATTGCGCCCATGCTGGGCACACTATATAAAGGCCTGGTAAATACATTTACCAGGCCTTCATAATCATCGATCAATTTATAATTAATCTAATGTGTATGGCATTAAAGCGATGTGACGAGCACGTTTAACAGCTACTGTAAGAGCTCTTTGGTGCTTAGCACAGTTTCCAGTAATTCTTCTAGGAAGAATTTTACCTCTTTCAGAAACGTATCTCTTTAATTTATTTACATCCTTATAGTCGATACCTGTGTGATTTTTGTCAGCACAGAATACACAAACTTTCTTTCTTCTACGGGTTACTCTTCTCTTCATTGGAGCATCACCCTTATCACTTTTATCTTTATTAAAAGCCATGACTATTACCTCCTTATCCAAATTCTTAAAACATAACAAAATTTGTTATGATATTCTTATACATGTTAGGTTGATTACACAAGTTTAGTTAAATGGTAGTTCTTCATCAATTCCATCAGGAATATTCATAAAGCCGTCACCAATAGCTGCACTTGGAGTAGGTCTTGATGTTGCTTGGAATCCACTGTTTTCACTTGCGCTTTTGCTTTCAGCAAATTCAGATTCTTCTACCACAACTTCTGTTGTATAAACTTTTTGACCTTCTTTATTCGTATAGCTACCTGTTTGTATTCTACCAGTAACTGCGATTTTAAGACCTTGTCTATAATACTTCTCTGCATGTTCTGCTGTTTTACCAAACGCTACACAAGAAATGAAATCTGCATCAGCTTCACCTTGGCGTTTGAATCTACGATCTACTGCTAAAGTAAATCTAGCAATTGCTAAAGAACTTTCGCCCTGAGAGTATCTAACTTCTGGGTCTCTTGTGAGTCTACCCATTAAAATGACTTTGTTCATATAAGGAAAAACCTCCTTTACTATGCGTCCCGTCTAATGCATAAAAATCTGATTACATTTTCCATAATACGAAGTCTTTGTTCGATTTCGTTTGGAGTTGTAGAATCAGCATCGAATTGGATGAAATAGTAATATCCTTCTTTCATCTTTTGGATTTCGTAAGCTAGTCTCTTCTTACCCCAATCATCAACGTTAGTAATTGTACCGCCGAATTTTGTAATAAGATCTTTTACAGCTTCTACTGCAGCATTTCTAGCTTCATCCTCGATTTTTGCATTTACAACTAAGGATAATTCATATTGATTCATAGTTGCGTGCACCTCCTTTTGGTCTCTGGCCCTATGCTTGTCATAGAGCAAGGAATTAATGTGTAACATATCACAATTTGGTATTATATCATAGAATTCATTCGTGTTCAAGTCCTAAATATTCACAAAATAATTCAAAGTATTTAAACATCTAGCATAAGGTTATTTCAAGTTTTGTATTTTACTGCTTTGCAGGTATTACTTGTCTAATACTCTTTTCTACTTGCTTTCTTGGTATCATAATTTGATGATCACAGCCTTTACATTTTAAACGAAAGTCAATGCCGACTCGAAGAATTTCCCACTCATTACTTCCACATGGGTGCTGTTTTTTTAATTTTATAATGTCTCCAACGTTTAAATCCATCTTTGTCAACCTTCCTTCTTATAAACTTAAAACATAAATCTATTTATTTTAACAAAATAATCCTAATTTCTATATTCAAATAGTAAATACTTGATTTTCAGGTTTTATTATAGCATAAAATTTCTTACTTTCCTATTGCATTTTAAAATAAAGTGTAGTATTATACTCTCATATTCAATGTAGTTTTTAAAACTACATTACATATTTAAAATAACTTTGATAAGAATATTTATTAACTATATGGTTACTATATATGTTATCTTATTTTAAAAAAATTATTTTTATTTTAAAAATTATATTTTATTTTAAAAAAATTACAAGAAAGAAGGGCTAATATGATTCACGACTCATCAAACACTAAAAAAGTTTCTAACAACGAGACATTTCATTTTAAAGACCCAGGTAGTGCAATTACACACTTAATAGCTGTCATTCTTGCAGTTTTTGCAGCTCCTCCTCTTATTATAAAGGCATTTCATCTTGGTGGTACGCTGCAAGGAATTTCAATGATTTTATTTATGGCTGGTGTCATATTACTATATACAGCTAGTACAGTATATCATTCATTTGATATCTCAGAGCAAACCAATACTCGATTACGTAAGATTGATCATATGATGATTTATGTTTTGATTGCTGGCTCCTACTCACCGATTTGCTTAGTTGCACTTGGAAATAAAACTGGAATTGTTCTTTTTGCTATCATTTGGAGCTTTGCTATTATAGGTTGTTTTCAATCTTTATTTTTTATTCATTGTCCAAAATGGGTAAGCGCTGCAATCTATATTATCATGGGTTGGTTATGCATTTTAGCTTTACCACAGATCCTTCAAGCATTACCTGCAAAGGCTTTTGGCTGGTTATTAGCTGGTGGTATCATTTATACCGTAGGCGGCGTAATTTATGCACTTAAACTTCCTCTTTTTAATAATAAACATAAGAACTTTGGTTCTCATGAAATTTTTCATCTTTTTTGTATCGGTGGTAGTTTGTGTCACTATATTATGATGTACGTTTATATCGCATCTATGTAATATATGAAAATGTGGCGATCGTATATTAATGAAAAAAGGAGCTGTTGCAAAATGTAGCTAACGTTTCTAATAACGCTAACTACATTTTGCAACAGCTCCTTTTTAATATCTATGTCAAGCAACCGACAAAACGGTTTTTTATAAAAAGAAGACACTGATTTGTAGGAGGATCTCGGCTGCTAATTTTTAGATATGTACTCCGTTTCCCTCCTTTTTAATATAATATGATATCGCTCATATTTTGTGTCTATCATATCAATAATCCTTTCGACGTTATGTTTATTTTAAAACAAAGTATGTACGTAGCACATTCTCACACTTACCCCCTTTTTGCAAAAGTAACCAACCACCTGATTGCGTCATAGGTATCCTCCTATCAATTAAAAAAGGAGAGTGCAACACATTCACTCTCCTCCACCAATACCCAATTACGATATTCGCTACTCTTCTTCTTTTAATAATGACATTGGATTCACAGTTGAGTCCGAATTTTGTACTTGAAAGTATAAATTAGTTCCTTCAACGGAATAATACTTACTTACTTTATCAAGCTTACCTATTACTTCACCTTCTTCAACTACATCACCAGCTTTTAAGTTACTTTCTTGCAATTGACCATATACAAGCTTGTAACCGTTTCCTATGTCCATCGTTAATGTTATTCCGGTATCCGGTTTAACTTCAACGCTAGCAACAATACCTTTTGCTGCCGCCAAAACTTCAGAACCAACTTCTCCTTGAATTAATATCGCTGGATTTACTTTAAATTGCTGTAATGTTTGATGATATACGGTACGATTATCGCTATACTCCATAATTATTTTTCCTTGAAGTGGCCATGTAAGACCATTGTCTGGACTAAAATTTAAAGACTCAAGGGTTGTGTTAATTACTGGCTTTACCTCTTCTTCTACTGGCTTATTTGCAACTTCTGTATTTGCAGTTGATAGCTCGTTAGCATTCGTTGCAACTTCAGTATTTTCATTTGTGTTACTTATGGAGTCACCGCCTGGTAATGTAGATGGTCGATCGCGACCTGTTAAATCTTCATTATTGGCTACTTCCTCTGTACCTTTATGACTATCCACTTCATCTGTGTTAGGTGTTGCACTTTTGTCTTCATTATTTTGTGCGACATCAAGAGGATCTTCATTTAAGTCCACTAAATTGTTTTGTTGTGGCTGCTGTCCGGATTGATTGTTTACGGATATCAAAACAGCTGTAACGATCACGAACACTCCCACCAACAAAAATGCGTAAACACCTTTGCCTTTCGCAAGTTCACTTAACTTTTGTTTTTTCACTGTTTGCACCCCTACCTTTCTAGGTTAGAATATGATAAGCATTTTTTTTGCCTCAAGTATATTCTCTCCGCACGAGTGCATTTTATACATAAAAAAAGGAAACATTAATAGCAGAAAATCATTAAAAACCGGTCGATTTATAGTGTTTTACACCGAATTCCCAAAACAGATAACTGGGAATTCCATACATTAATGTTAGAATGGTAAAACGCTATAATAACTATTATTACTTTTACCTAATACATATATGGGTAAAAATATTCATAAATTCGATTTCTTCAATGGTGAAATAGCTTACACTTGCATATGTTAGATATAAAAAGGAAAATATCTGCTCTTTGAATTCCCACACTTTATCAACTATTGGTATTTTTTTTTATTCATGATATAATACTTTTTATGAAAACAGATTTAGAAAAGAAAGAGGACTACTATGAGAACGTTTTTAGTTGTATTAGCATTGGTATTATTTTGTATTGTGACATTACCAGTGTATTTCATTCTATGGATTATCGGACGATTTAATCCACGTCTTAAAACTAAGATATCGCAAATAATTGTAGCCTGGGGCTTTCGATTTGTTCTAGTGTTTGCAGGAACAAAACGTACCGTACTTGGCCTTGAAAATGTACCAAAAGATGAGGCTGTATTATACGCAGCAAATCATCGCGGTTTTGCTGATATTCCTATGGGATATATAACAGTACCAACCCTTACAGGATTTGTAGCTAAAAAAGAAATTGCAAAAGTTCCTATCTTTAGTTGGTGGATGAAAAATTTAAATTGTCTATTTCTTGATCGAGATGATTTAAAAGCCGGTCTAAAGACAATACTTCAAGGTGTCGAGTATATGAAACAAGGTTATTCCATGTTCATTATGCCAGAAGGTACAAGAAGTCAAAGCGATGAAATGCTTCCATTTAAGGAAGGCAGTCTAAAAATGGCTGAAAAAACTGGATGTGCAATTATACCCGTTGCAATTACAAATTCAGATGCCGTTTTTGAAAAGCAATTTCCTTGGGTAAAGAAAGCTCACGTTATTATTCATTATGGTAAACCAATCTATCCAAATGAGGTTCCAAAAGAAACAAAAAAAGCACTTGGTGCACATGTTCGTGAAGTTATCGCTGGAATGTTAGAAGAAGATAAATCACTTTTATAAGCATTCATTGACTTCAATAAGATTTTCTTTTTAACTATTTTCTTTTTAGTAAAATAATGTTACAATATTACCCGTGACCATCTAGAAACGATGGGATTTTGCATTCATTGCACATGTATGTACAAGCCTATCGTTTATGGGATTACATAATGGAAGGAGGTATTTTATGTCGGCTTGGCAGATTGTTTTATTGGTTATTCTAGTAATTGTTGTAGTGGCATTTGTCGCTTTATCTATATATGGTAGAAAGCTTCAAAAAAAATCAGAGGCTTCTCAAGCAGAAATAAGAGCAAATTCGCAAACTTTTTCAATCTTAGTTATAGATAAAAAGCGAATGAAGTTAAAAGAAGCGGGATTTCCACAAATCGTTTTAGATCAAACCCCAAAATACTTACGTAGAGCTAAAGTTCCGGTTGTTAAAGCAAAAATTGGACCAAAAGTTGCTACTTTAATGTGTGAAGAAAAGATTTTTGATTCCATTCCAGTGAAGAAAGAAGTAAAAGCAGTAATCAGTGGAATTTACATTATCGGTGTTAAGGGACTTCGTGGTGGTCTAGAACAAAAACCTGAGAAAAAGAAGTTCTTCCAAAGAATGAAAGATAAAGTCATGAAAAAATCGGAAGATTCAAAAAAATAAACGAAAAAAATGGACAGCTAGCAACATCAATTCCTAGCAGTCCATTTTTTTAGTATTTTATCGTTCTATTTTCAATTTGATATAATTACAATGTATTATTTTTTAATCACATGAATCTCTGGATTCTTTAAGCACAATTGATCTATAAAGACTTGTTTCTCTTTAACTGCAACAAACACACTACCACGCCTCCATTGTATCATAAGACGGTCAAGTGATACTGCCAAGGAAGAAAGTGGATTATGGGTTGGCTTTAAAGATACAATCTCTCTGTATTTTATTCTTTGCTTTACCGGTCCAAAGAATATAATGAGTTCCTCTTCCTCCAGCAAAATATAGTTCTTAAAAGTAATATGAAACATAAATATATCACAAATCACCCAAAGAAGAATTGCAATGAATAGCCCAGCTCTTCCTCCTGTTTTATCTGGAGAAAACATCGCTGTAATAAACATTGCATTAAAAAATATCATTACAAGATACCACCATGCTCCATTTTTCCCTTGAAATTTCATATTATATTCCCTTTCACATTGCTACGTTCTACTTACATAATATTACTTTGCATGGAAAAGTCAATATATATAAAATAAATAATTTCAAGTTAATCCTTCGTTGGATTCGGTTGTATTTTTATATTCAATGTACAATCGGAAACATGCCCATAATTAATGTCAAGTCCATACGTAAGGACAACCTCAATAAGGGAATCTTCTTCCTTAATATCAATTGTTTTTGTATGAATTCCTAGCATTAAATCACCAAAAGGTGTATTGTAATATGTTAAGTTACTCTTACCACGTTCAAATACCATATGCACATTACTTGCACCTTTTTTCATCAAATCAATTTTATCATTTGAAATTTTTAAAGTACAATTCGTTAGTTTACAAGGAAATCCATCTTCCTCAGTTAACTCTTCATATCTAACGTAATGTTTATTGTTTCTATAATAATATTCTCCGCGACTTATGATTTCTACCGCTTCTTCCTCGCCTATCTCATATTGTAAGCCAGCAATAGAAACAATGACGTCCTTTGTCATCGCAAAGTCCTCCTGTGTCTCTCTATTTTCTAGTAAAAGCAGACTGAATTAATTTTTCAACCAATTGATTTTTACTAATTCCCTTTGCTTCCCAAAGCATTGGATACATACTAATTGCAGTGAATCCAGGCAATGTATTTATCTCATTAAATACAATTTCATTCGTATCTTTCTCTAAGAAAAAGTCTACTCTTGCAAGGCCAAAACCATCAATTGCTTTAAAAATCTTAACGGCATAATCTCTGAATTCAGCTTCTTTTCCAGCTGGTAATTCTGGTGAAATAACCGTTTTACTATCTGCATTATTGTATTTTGCATCATAATCATAAAATTCTGCAGCTGCAAGAATTTCACCAACTCCTGATGCTCTTACATCGTTACTTCCAAGAACTGCACATTCAATTTCTCTACCGATAATGGTTTCTTCCACTAAGATTTTTCTATCATGCTCACTTGCTTTTCTTAATCCAGTAACTAATTCATCTCTATTGTGTGCCTTTGTAACACCTTGTGAAGAACCGGCATTGGATGGTTTTATAAACACTGGATATCCAAGTTTCTCTACTTTTTCAACAACAGCGTTCATATCTGACAAGTCTTTCGCATTCACTGATACATAAGCTGCCTGACGAATTCCTAATGTATCAACAATAATCTTAGTATACAATTTATCCATGGCAACCGCAGAAGCTAATACTCCACATCCAACGTATGGAATTCCAGATAATTCAAGCAATCCTTGTACTGTTCCGTCTTCTCCATAAAGTCCATGAAGCGCTGGGAACACAACATCCACCTTTTGTTTTTCAACATGATTACCATGAATCAACAAAATGGCACTTTGTGTTTTGTCTGGTGAAATAATTGCAGAGGTCTTACTCTTTACCCATTCTCCTGATTTAATATCTTCTAAGGATTCTACTTTTAGCCAATTACCCTCTTTTGTTATTCCAATTAAAACTGTCTCGTAATAGTTGCTATCAATATTTGAAATGATTGTAGCTGCTGAAATGCAGGAAACCTCATGCTCTGAAGACATTCCTCCAAACAGTACTGCGATTGTTTTCTTTTCCATAATTGCCTCTTCCTTTCTAACTAGTTTAAATGCTTTCTACAATTAATTTATACAAAATATAACCTTATTAACTATCTAATACCTCTAACTTTATAAGATTCACATATTTAATCTAGAAAAATATGTAATATATTTCTTCTTTTTATGATATTTGAGCTGAAAATGCCATATATTATCGAAAATTATCCGTAAAATTCTGACTACTAATCTATTTTACACGTAATCTCAAAAATATTCAATGCCTTTTTCTTGACATCTCATTCTAAATAACCACAAAGTTCTCTATTTATATAGGAAAAATAATTTTTATAAAGATAAAAAAATCTATAAATCACACCTTCACACTAACGCTATCACGAAGTAACGAGATATCTTATTAAAGCATTTTACTTTAACAGGATTAACTCTTTATAATTTAAAAAGAGTATATCTGTTTCAACAATACTGTGCAACAGATATACCCTTTATACTTACTTTTTTTTATTATATTATGCCTCTTTCCAACGTTTTAAACTTGGAAACCATTCTTGCATTTGCTTTCTTCCAAGCTCTTTATCTGGAAACCATTCTTCTGAGCCCTCACAATTCAAACAAAATTCAATCATTTCATCCATAGAACAGTCAGAAGTAAACTCACCTTCTTTAAAACAATAGCAACAATAGTCTTCATTTTTACTACCATCTGCGTTTGAAGCAAAATGCTCCTCCTTTGTCATTGGCATTCCACAGCTTTGGCAAAAAATCTTTTCACTCATAACCTTATTCCTTTCTTCTTGTTATTCCAACAAAACACACATAAAAACTTTACGTTTTGTTGATAAGGTTATCCTAACATAGTTAATATGACATGAGTTTGTCATATTATAAAATTAACTATATTTATTCAAAATAATGGAAGATACCTTTTTTAAATTTTCACGCTGTTCCTCCGGTGAAATAATTGTCAAATCTGTCCCATAAGAAAGTAAATATCCAGTAAGCCACTCACCTTTATTATATCTTGCGGTAACTAGTAAGGTTCCATCTTGGTTTCTTTTGATTTGCTTTTTAGGAAATTCATCATAAACTCGGTACGAAACACGTTCTGTAAATAATAGTTGAAACTCTATACTCTCCCCTTCATCCCAGTAACCTGGTAATTCAGGCATGATTTCCTCTCTCTCTAAGAAATTCTCAGATAAAACTTCAACCTCATCCATTCGTAGCACTTTAAAGGTACGAAAGCTATTTCTTATCAAACAGTATGCTTGTAAATACCAATTTCCACCTTTAAATATTAGTTTCATCGGTTCTACTTTACGCATGCTTGTTTTCCCATTTGCATTATAATATGAAAATCTTACAAATCTTTTTGTCAAAATCGCTTCTTTTAATTTTTTAAACTTATCTTTTTCATGATTTGAACTTCCCCAATGGGAAAAATCAATATCAATCCAGTCCTTACTACTTTTTTGAAACAATCCGGCAAGCCGCTCTGATATATGATCACCAGTTCCTGCATTCGTTGCCTTCAAACTCTGCAATGCAAATAATATTTCATCCTGATCTTCTTCGGATAGCAAAGACTTATCAAGGATAAAGTTTTCAAGTAACTGGATTCCGCCACCTCTTCCTTTTGTAGCATATACAGGAATCCCTGCTGCCGATAATTCGTCAATATCTCGGTAAATTGTTCGAGTAGAAACTTCAAAATGCTTAGCAAGCTCCCCTGCAGTCATACATTTTTTTTGCATTAAAAGATACATCATTTCAAACGCTCGGTTCATGTTTTCCCCCATACTACCGCTTAAGGTGCCACATTATTTAATGAAAGTACCGCATCGCGGGTTTATATCCTATTATTGTTAGAATATATAACTCAAATCATAATGTCAATTTCTAAAAGACTCTATATATAAAAATGAATGATTTTTCTAAGTATGGGCATACTCTAAAAACCTAGATAGTTATATTACATAGATTTTAAAATCGGTTGTTGCTAACGAATGCAGCTACCCATTCAAACAGAAAGGCATGGGTATTATAATGAAAAAATTAAAAACACGTATCCTTCATTTTTATGAAGAATTCACTACCTTAGTATTTGGCAAAAACACAATTTATACAACTCGGAAAAGACGCTTAAAACTGCTTACAATTCTATCACCAATTACACTTGCTATTTGTATACTTTTTTATTCCATTGTGGGAGTCGTTATTGTTGCAACAGGCTGCTCAAAAACAACCTCCTTCTATGATTCTGAATTACAAGTTGATATTGCAAAAGAATTACTTCGATTTCATGTGATTGCAAACAGCGATTCTACACAAGACCAAGAAGTAAAATTAAAAGTAAAAGAAGCTGTAATTACGTATTTAAAGCCATACCTTACAAATGTCACTAATAAAGCAGATGCCATGGATGTTATAAAAGAGCAACTAAGCACATTAGAGTTGGTTGCAGATGAGGTATTATCAAACAATGGTTTTACTTATACAGCAAAATCTTCCTTAAGCTCGACCACTTTTCCAGTAAAAGTCTATGGAGACATCACCTTACCGCCTGGTGAATATGATGCCCTTAGAATAGAACTTGGAAAAGCAGATGGTCAAAATTGGTGGTGTATTATGTTTCCTCAGCTTTGCTTCGTGGATGGTACTTATAGTGTTGTTCCTGATGAGTCTAAAAAACAGTTAAAAACCTTACTTACAGAGAAAGAGTATACGGCGATTGCTTCAAATGATGTTGATGTTGTAGTAAAATTTAAAATCGTCGATTGGTTTAAACATTTTTTCCAATCGAACTAATTTTTAACACGAACTTTGGTATTTACTTGCAAAACTCAAAATCGCCTTTTATAATAGGGAAAGGGCTAAGGAAGTTGACTATAGGCTTTTCCAGTTGTTAAACATAAAACGCTTAGTCCATTTATAGATAAATGTAAGGAGTCTCTTATGGATAATATCAACTTAAAAGCTTATGCAAAAATAAATCTCGCGCTTGATGTTATTGGAAAACGTCCGAATGGATATCATGATGTTAGAATGATAATGCAGACCATTCGTCTTTATGATAAGGTAAACATTAGACGAATACAAAATAATGAAATATTAGTGAAAACAAATTTACACTACCTACCTACGAATGAAAATAATTTAGTTTATGCTGCAGCAAAACTATTCAAGGAAACACTTCAAATAAAAGATGGTGTCCACATTAACTTAGAAAAACGTATTCCAGTCGCAGCTGGTATGGCTGGGGGAAGCACAGATGCTGCCGCTACCTTATGGGGCTTAAATGAAATATTTGAGACGAAACTTACACTAGAAGAGCTAATGAAACTTGGAGTAAAATTAGGTGCAGACGTTCCATATTGTTTACTACGAGGTACTGCTTTATCTGAGGGCATTGGTGAAATTTTAACACCTCTTCATAATGCACCTCCATGCTTATGCTTAGTAGTGAAACCTCCAATTAGCGTTTCTACCAAATTTGTATATGAAAACCTTGTTCTTGATTCTAAAATAGAACATCCAAATATAGATGGTATGATAGAAGCGATTAATGCTAAGGATCTATTACAAGTAAGTTCTCTTCTTGGCAATGTTTTGGAGTCCGTTACTTTAAAGGAATATCCACAAATCAAACAAATCAAAGAAGAGTTACTTTCTCTTGGGGCGACTGGAGCATTAATGAGTGGAAGTGGACCAACCGTATTCGGATTATTTGATGATAAAAAAGTAGCTGAAAAAGCATTTTATCAATTCAAAGTAGGGGAATATGGTAAGCAAACATTTTTAACTTCTTTCTATCATCCAAAATCATTTTCTTAAAAAAATTCATAATAAAAAAGGCTACTGCAAAAAGAGTTTCTTTAAAAATCTTATTGCAGTAGCCTTTTTATTTTCTCTTTCTTCATATTATAAATTTACCTTGCATATAATGTGGTAGACAGGATGTGCAGTACCACGGAATTCAAATACCTTAAAGGAGGGAGTCACTTGGAACTTGTTACAAAAAATATTCACATGAATAAATTAAAATGCAAAAGCAGTTTGCAGATGACATTAGATGATGATTTTAATGTTCCAGATACAAGACCCGATATTAGCAAACTAATAAAAACTGGTGGAGAAATAAAATTTAACGAGCAAAAGATAATGAATGGTAAACTCTATGTAAATGGACATTTAGTATTTACAGTCCTTTATTTAAGCGATGAAGGCTCAAGACCAATCCAAAGCATTCATGGACAAATCCCATTTAATGAAGTTATGAACTTAACTGAGGATTGCGATCAAGAAAATGCACATATAAAATATGATATTCAGGATATGAGTGCAAATATCATCAATTCAAGAAAATTAAGTTTAAAAGCTTTAATAAGCTTATCCCTAGCTGTTGAAAGCGTATATGATGAAGAGGGTGCAGTTGGTGTTGAGGATGCAAACGATGTACATACTCTTTCTAAATTGATTGATATTACAAATATGGCAGTAAATAAACGAGATTCCTATCGTTTTAGAGACGAAATCGTATTACCAACTGGTAAGAGCAATATTTCTGAAATATTGTTTAGTGATATCGAATTAAAAAATGTAGACATTCGATTGCTAACGGATCGATTTACCATCAAAGGTGAAGTTTTAGTATTTGTTCTATATTTAGGAGATGGCGACGAAGCACCAGTGGAATATTATGAATCTGAACTTCCATTTAGTTCTACAATTGAATGCAACGGTAGTTCAGAAGATATGACTCCAGATATTACATTATCCTTACTTGATAGAAACCTTGAGATAAAGCCTGATACTGATGGAGAAGAAAGAGTCATTGATGTAGAAACCGTAATCGAAGTAAATATCAAAATCTATGAAGAAACACAAATGGAAATATTAAAAGACATTTATTCTCCAAATAGAGATATCACTCCAATCTATAAGGATGCTTGTTACGAGAATCTACTGATGAGAAACAGCAATAAAGCCAGAGTTAATGAGAGAGTAAAAATTGGAGCTGGAAATCCACGCATCCTTCAAATCTGTCATGGTAGCGGCGAAGTTAAAATGGACGAAATCACTCCTGTCGATAATGGTCTTCATGTTGAAGGTGCATTGAATTTAAATATCCTTTATGTATCCTCTGAGGATTCTGCTCCTATGCAGTCCATTAATACTTTCATTCCATTTTCACAGCAAATTGAAGTAAAAGATATTAAACCAAATAGTATCTATGATGTAAAGCCTTCTCTTGAGCAGATTAGTATCATAATGCTTGATACTGTTGAAATCGAAGTAAAGGCTAGTGTTGTATTTAATGTCATCGTATTTGATCAATTAGAGGAATCCTTCTTAATCGATTACACCGAAGCTCCTTTAGACATGGAAAAATTACAAGCAATGCCTGGTATGATTGGATATGTTGTAAAACCTGGTGATACTTTATGGAACATAGCAAAAGCTTATCATACTACGGTTGAAACTATCAAAGAGATTAATGATTTAGATTCAGATGTAATACATCCAGGCCAGCACTTATTAATTATTAAAGAAGTGAATCCAGTATTTAATTAATATTAGTAAAAAGATTTTTAAAACAGGGGCTTATATAAAATAGTTTTGTCTTAAAAAACTACCTTATATAAGCCCCTGTTATATCAAGCCTATACTAACATACGCCTATAATAAACAAACCTTTAATTCTTATTAAGCTCTTCTTTCCACTTTGTTAATTTCTCTAGGGTAGTATCCAATGTTTTCTTACAAATCTCCGGTAATTCACCACCCCATGCTTTTGTTGCTTGTTCAAAGCCTTTTTTCACAGCATTCATTAATTCATCGGCCTTTTCAGGATCATTTCCTGCCAATGCTTTAGCAAATGACACTAAACGTTCTGAAGTTTGCTCAACACCATAATATCCATTTTCGGAAATTTCTTGCTTCGCTTTTGCAGCCGTTTCATCATCAACCTTTACTTTTCCGGTTCTAAGTAGTTCATAAATATTATCCGACGCTAAAAGTGTGTCTCCTTGTTTTAAAAACATTTTTTCAACAAGTGAGCGAAGCTGCGCATTTCTAGCTTCTGCATCTGCCTTTAGTCGCTCAATGGTCGCCTTATCTGCTTTGCCTGTAATTTGTTCTTTATTTGAACTTATTTCACAGGTAGCTGCCTCTTCACTATAAGCAGATTTATTTTCTGCTTGATTTGTACTTGTTGCTGTCGCATTCTTCTGTTTTGATGTTGGTCCCGCTGTTGTTTTCTCATAAACAACTCTACCACTTGTTACTCCTTGTATGCCCATCATGTTCACCCTCCTTGGTTCAGAAAAACAATAGTTCATATAAATAGATTTCTATGACAAGCATATCGTCAGGAATGAAAGAAATATTAATAGCTGTAAACCTTTATTACACAAAAATGGTAATTTAAAGCTACTTCCCTACTGTTTAGAATTATTTATGAATTGTCTATGAGTTCTTTATGCGCAACCTATGAGCTATAGGATATCCTATACTTCTACCTTCTACCTAGTTCCTTTAGAATCTCTTTTCTATTTAATTCATCCACGAATATAACATTTATGGCCTCATTAATATTCCCTAAACTATGAGCATCCGAGTTTGAAATACAATTGCATGTTCTTAAATATGGATGCTTCTCAAGCAGTTCTTCCTTTCTAGTTGCATCTTTGATTTCCACACAGGAAAATTGACTGTCTAAAGGTATAAAACCTAGATTGGATAACAGACTATTGGAGTTTTTATCAATATGAGCAGGTATCATAATCCCACCATATTGCTTTGTCAGATGATACACCTCATGAAATGAGATATCCGTTGCCTGTATCAATAAGTGCTCAACTTCCCCTATTTCCTTATCCTCTTTTCCTACTATAATTTGCCTTCCAAAAATCTCTGGTTTATTCTTTATTTGATACAATTTATCCTGCACATAATCCTCAAACAAAAGTGCTGCTTCTATATCTTTAAACAGGCATAGAACGTGGACTTCCTCTTTTGTGTTTAGTTCCATTCCAGGAATAACAATGATTCCATACTTCTCCCCAATTTCAATGGCAAGTTCGCAATGCCTACAACTGTTATGATCCGTAATAGCAATTGCACTTAAGCCTTTTATAAAAGCCATTCCAATAATATTTTCCGGCGTCATATCATTATCTGCACAAGGGGAAAGGCAAGAATGTATATGAAAATCATATGCGATTGGTATCATGAATGGCTTGATAAATTAAGAGCGCAGCTTCAAAGATTGGCATATCTGTGGTAAATATAGTAATCTCCTCGCTTTTTGCCCTTTCTAGCGCCGGTTCGTCTAGTTTTGCTCCTTCAGCTAAAATCAAACAAGATGCCTCAATTAATGTAACTACAGCAATTGTATTTATATTCCCCATAATGGTAACCCAAGCAGCGTTTCCTGGTGCTTTACTCATTGCGATACTTAATAAGTCGCAGCAAAATGGGGTTTGTATTTTAAGATCCATATTCCCCTCATTAAGCAGCGTAAAGCCTGGTATCCCAACTAAACTTCGTACATCCATATTATCCTCCATTCTGCTATAATACCTCTTTAATCTTTCATTATGATACTACTCTATAATAATTAAAAAGAATGTATCCCTACATCCTTATATCGTATTTAAATGTGAAATTTCATCCGATAACTTATGCATATATTCTCTCATAATATGTATACAATCATTTTCCACGGCTAAACCACGTACTACATCTTCTGCAAATGCCTTACAAGTAGGAGCCCCACAAGAGCCACAATCAAGCCCTGGAAAATGCTCATACAATTTCTCTGCTTTCGCCAATCGTTTGAAGCTTTCTTCCATTGTTTCACCAAGATTAAACACGGGTTCATATTCTACCTTTTTCGTCCAATATAATCCCTCTTCACTTAATTCCATATGGCTTTTAGAAACCGGCATATATTTTCTTAAATTCTTTAATTTCACTCGTGCAACATAAGGATTTTCAATGGTTAAAACACCCCCAACACATCCAGCACTGCATGCATTTAACTCAATAAATTCTAGGTTTGTAAACTTTTGATCCTCCATATCCTCAAGCACTTTAATCACATTTTCAAAACCATCTGCTGCTAAATAGCTATCTGATAACAAACCACTAGCTTCACCACCGCTACTTCCCCAGCTAATTCCTATTTTCCCTGCAGTTGAAATCTCTTCAAGATTATCTTCTTTGGCAACTTCCTTCATATTCGATATCAAAAGTGGATAAATATCTTTCATTGCTAATACACCATCGACTTCACTTTTCTCATATCCAAGCGGTGTCTTAACGGCTGTCACTTTTGCTGGGCAAGGTGATATGAAAAATATCCCTATCTTCTCTCTTGGTAACCCCGATTTCTCCATAGCCATTTTACTTGCTAACTCTGCTGCAATATCAATCGGTGCCTTGATTGGTAACAAATGTTCAATAAGATTTGGAAATCTTACACGAATTAATCTTGTTACTGAAGGGCAGGCAGTACTAATAATTGGCCATTTTTCCTTATGGTTTAAGATATATTGTCTTGATAATCTTGAAACTATTTCTGCAGCTCCACCAACTTCAAAAACATCATTAAACCCCATCCTTTTAAGGGCATGAAGCAATATATTAATATCTTCAAGATTATTCACCTGACCATACAAGGAAGGCGCTGGTAAAGCAACTGTATAGGAAAATTGCTGTAGCATTTCTAATTTATCATAGGTTGCAAGCTTGGCATGATGCTTGCAAATTCGAATGCATTCTCCACAATCAATACAAAATTCCTTGGTAATTGCTGCTTTTCCATTTCTCACACGGATAGCCTCTGTTGGACACCGTTTGATACAATTGATACAGCCCTTACATAGACTCTCCTCCAATCGAACGGAAGTATAAAATTTCCCCATCACAACCCTCCAAGATACACTTTCATCGTAACTGTTGTCCCTACCCCTAACGTTGTTTTAATCTGCATTTCATCTGAGTATTTCTTCATATTTGGTAATCCCATACCTGCTCCAAACCCAAGTGCACGAACATTATCAGGGGCTGTAGAAAAACCTTCTAACATTGCCTGATCGATGTTAATAATTCCTGGTCCTATATCTGTAAGAACCATAGTAATTTCCGTGGGTGATATAGATACATCAATATCTCCTCCATTTGCATGAATCACCATATTGATTTCTCCCTCATACATAGAAATGGCAACCTTACGGACTACAATTGGATCCACACCAATTGCTTTTAGTTTCTTTTTCACATCACTTGAGGCCTCCCCTGCTCTTGTAAAATCATCTCCTGATATTTTATATTGTAGATGAATTGGCTCAATCAACAAGCTGCACCTCCATGTAACCCATTCTCATATAACATTCCACAAGCAGTAAACATCCTTAGCTCTGTACTAAGTAAAGGTATCTCTTTTTCATTTGCAAGAGATACCATAGTTTCATCTGGCTGTTTCCCTCTAACAAACACAACACATACCATATCCATCATCTCTGCTGTACGTATCACTTGCGTATTACACAAACCTGTTAATAGTACTGATTGGTCTTTTACAAACGCTAACACATCACTCATCATATCCGAACCACAAGCAGTATGTACTACACGGTCCATATAACTCTCTCCGCAGATTACTTTTGCATCCAATATTTTTCTTACATCACCTACAGTCATCTATCAGCCCTCCTATTTTATACTCGAATGCGTACCTTTTGTAAAAACATGAAATTAGCTTCTATTAAGTTGTTATGTATACTTTTCAAACTCAAATTAACACTTATTAGTATAATTTTACCAAATATTAGTAGTAAGGTAAATCCCTTTATTCTTGTTATATTTTTAACTTTAGCCTTAAATTTATTTTCATCTTCACATACACTACTTAAAAAATTTGCTGTTTTATACTGTTGTTTTCTGGTTTTAATATACAATTGTTATTGTTTATTTTAAAATGTATTAATTTCCCATATTTTAGTTGTTAAATATATATCATTGTAGCTTTTTACCAATTAAAATGCTATAATATTATTGATTTTGGACAACATGACAACTAGAATATTGTTAAAAAATAGACAAGGAGGATTTTAAATGAGCTCTCAAAAAAATACGGTACCTTTTTCAGGTACAAAAGAGCAAGAAGAAGAACTTTTAAGCGTGATCAATGAACTTAAGTCTGATCCAGGTGCCTTAATGCCGGTTCTTCAAAAGGCACAAGATATTTACGGCTATCTTCCAATTGAAGTGCAAACCATAATATCTAACGAATTAGATATCCCACTTGAGAAGATCTATGGAGTTGTTACGTTTTACTCACAATTTTCGCTCTATCCAAAGGGTAAATATAAGATTTCTGTATGCCTTGGTACAGCTTGTTATGTAAAAGGGTCTGGAGATATCTATAACAAACTAATGGAAAAGCTTAATATTGTTAGTGGGGAATGCACTCCTGATGGTAAGTTTTCACTCGAAGCCTGCAGATGCATTGGCGCATGTGGATTGGCTCCTGTTTTAACTGTGAATGATGATGTCTATGGAAGATTAACCGTCGATGATATCGATGGTATCTTAAAGAAGTATTCTTAAAACTACATAGGTATTTTATGATGACAGAACTATCTCTGAATATTTTAGATATTGTGCAAAATTCCATACGGGCAGGATCTACATTGATTGAAGTTTCGATTGTAGCTAATACACAACTAGGAACACTTACAATCACCATTAAGGATAACGGTTGTGGCATGACAAAAGAAACGCTTCTTTTACTTACAGATCCATTTTACACCACAAGGACTACCAGAAGAATTGGACTTGGGATTCCATTTTTTAAGTATGCTGCGAATATCAGTGGAGGTGATTTTACAATTACCTCAAAAGTTGGTGTCGGTACAACTGTAGTTGCAACTTTTTTATTATATCACATTGACCGAATGCCCTTAGGGGATATTACTGCAACAATGCATAGCTTAATAACGTTTAATTATCCGTTGGATTTTTTATATACCTATATTATTGACGACAAACATTTTACGTTAGACACCAGAGAGTTTAAAAAAATCTTAGGAGATGTACCTTTTACAGCTCCTGAAGTTAAGGCATACATCAAAGAATACTTAGTAGAAGGCAAACAAGATGTTGATAGCGGAACAATTCTATTATAATAGGAGGATCTTTTATGAAGTCTCTTGAAGAATTAAAAGCAATCAGAGAAAAGATGCAGTCTCAAGTGGGCCTGCGTTCTGAAAGTGACGAACATACCAGAGTTATCGTTGGTATGGCCACTTGCGGCATTGCAAGTGGTGCAAGACCTGTTCTTACCACCCTATCTGATGCAGTCCAGTTAAAAGGATTAGAGAAGGTATCCGTCATACAAACTGGCTGTATAGGATTATGTCAATATGAACCAATCGTTGAAATTATTGCACCTGGGAAAGACAAAGTTACTTACGTTAAAATGACCCCTGAAAAGGCACTGGAAGTTGTAGACCGTCATCTTGTTCGCGGCCAGATTATTACAGAATACACAATACAAAACTATATGAATTAATGGGGAGGTTATCACATGTATCGATCACACATATTAGTATGTGGTGGAACTGGTTGTACTTCCTCAGGAAGTCACCAAATTATCCATGCACTACAAGCTGAAATTGCAAAAAATGAACTGACAGAAGAAGTATCCGTTGTTCAAACGGGATGTCATGGACTTTGTGCATTAGGTCCAATCATGTTAATTTATCCAGAAGGTACATTTTACTCCATGGTTAATGAAGAAGACATTCCCGAAATTGTAACCGAACATTTATTAAAAGGTAGAATTGTAAAGCGCCTTCTTTATAATGAAACGGTTACAGAAGATGGTATTAAAGCCCTTAACGAGACTGCCTTTTATAAGAAACAGCATCGTATTGCTTTACGAAACTGTGGTGTAATTAACCCAGAGGATATCGAGGAGTATATTGGAACACATGGTTATGAAGCATTAGGCAAAGTATTAACAGAAATGACTCCAGATGATGTAATACAAACACTGTTAGACAGTGGTTTACGCGGTCGCGGTGGTGGTGGTTTCTCTACTGGATTAAAGTGGAAGTTAGCCAAAGGAAATGACGCAGATCAAAAATATGTCTGTTGTAATGCGGACGAAGGTGACCCTGGAGCATTTATGGACCGTTCCGTATTAGAAGGAGATCCTCATGTTATTCTAGAAGCAATGGCAATTGCAGGATATGCCATTGGTGCCTCCCAAGGATACATATACGTTCGTGCAGAATACCCGATTGCAGTAAAGCGCCTTGAGATCGCTATCAAGCAAGCAAGAGAATACGGCTTATTAGGTGATAATATATTTGGTACTGATTTTAGTTTTGATATTGGGTTACGATTAGGCGCAGGTGCCTTTGTTTGTGGTGAAGAAACTGCTCTTATGACCTCCATTGAAGGAAATCGTGGGGAACCACGTCCTCGCCCGCCATTTCCAGCGCAAAAAGGCCTGTATGGTAAACCTACGATTCTTAATAACGTAGAAACTTATGCCAACATTCCGCAAATTATCTTACATGGTGCTGATTGGTTTGCTTCTATGGGTACGGAAAAATCAAAAGGTACAAAGGTTTTTGCACTAGGTGGCAAAATCAAAAATACAGGTCTTGTTGAAATTCCAATGGGAACCACCCTACGTGAAGTAGTAGAAGAAATCGGTGGTGGAATTCCAAATGGCAAGAAGTTTAAAGCAGCTCAAACTGGTGGCCCTTCTGGTGGATGTATTCCTGAAGAATATTACGATATCCCAATTGATTATGATAACTTACTATCCATTGGATCCATGATGGGTTCTGGTGGTTTAATCGTTATGGATGAAGATAACTGCATGGTTGATATCGCAAAATTCTTCCTAGAGTTTACCGTTGATGAATCCTGTGGTAAATGTACTCCTTGCCGTATTGGTACGAAGCGTATGTATGAGACCCTTGATAAAATAACAAAAGGTCAAGGAACTTTAGAAGACCTTGATAAATTAGAAGAGCTCTGCTACTACATTAAGGAAAATTCTCTTTGTGGGCTAGGGCAAACTGCTCCAAACCCTGTATTATCTACCCTTCGCTATTTTAGAGATGAATATGTATCCCATGTGGTAGAAAAGAAATGTCCTTCTGGCGTTTGTAAGGCACTTCTCTCCTATACCATTGATGCGGATAAGTGTAAGGGTTGTACTCTTTGTGCAAGAGTCTGTCCAAATGGTGCAATTGAAGGTGTTGTACGTCAAGCTCACGTAATTTTACAGCAAAAATGTATTAAATGTGGCGCCTGTATGGAGAAATGTAAGTTCGGTGCTATCAGCAAAAAATAGATAGATGGATAGGTTAAAATAGATATCCCAACCTATAGTTAAGCTACCGATGGTAGCATGGAGGATAATATTATGTCGAATATAAATATTAAAATCAATGGTATGGATGTATCCGCACCAGCAGGTTCCACTATCCTAGAAGCTGCGAGATCCGCACACATTGACATTCCAACCCTTTGTTATTTAAAGGAGATCAATGAGATTGGTGCCTGCCGAATTTGTGTTGTTGAAGTAAAAGGAGCTAGAAGTTTAGTAGCTTCTTGTGTATACCCAATCAATGAAGGTATGGAGATTTTTACAAACACTCCAAAAGTTCTTGAAAGCAGAAAAAAGACCTTACAATTAATATTATCGGATCATGATAGACGTTGCCTCTCCTGTGTTCGAAGTGGTGACTGTGAATTACAAAAGCTATGTAAAGACCTAAATGTAGATGATGAAACTAAATATGCAGGGGAACGTACCGAGTATACTCTGGATACAAGCGCTGCCCATATGTATCGTGATAATAATAAGTGCATTCTTTGTAGACGTTGCTCCGCTGTCTGTTCCAAAATTCAAGATGTTGGCGTAATAGGTGCTAATGAACGTGGTTTTAGTACCAATATCTCTTGCGCCTTTGAAATGGACTTAGCCGACACAAGTTGTGTCTCTTGTGGCCAGTGTATCGTAGTCTGTCCAACTGGTGCACTATCTGAAAAAGACAACACAACAACAGTATTAAATGCCATCGCAGATCCAAATAAATACGTAATCGTACAAACCGCACCCGCAGTGCGTGCCTCCCTAGGTGAAATGTTTGGTCTACCTATTGGTACCGATGTTGAAGGTAAAATGGTTGCCGCACTTCGTAGATTAGGTTTTCGTAAAGTATTTGATACTGACTTTGCAGCGGATTTAACTATTATGGAGGAAGCTAATGAATTGCTAGACCGTATACAAAATAACGGTGTTTTACCGTTAATCACCTCCTGCTCTCCAGGCTGGATTAAGTACTGCGAACACTATTACCCTGATATGATTGAAAACTTAAGTAGTTGTAAGTCCCCTCAGCAAATGTTTGGTGCAATTGCAAAGACCTATTATGCTGAAAAGATGGGAATTGATCCAAAAGATATCGTAATGGTTAGCGTTATGCCTTGTACCGCTAAAAAGTTTGAAATCGGTCGTGATGATGAAGCCGCTGCAGGTGTTGCTGATGTTGATATTGCACTTACGGTTCGTGAGCTTGGTCGAATGATTGAACGTGCAGGTATTAACTTCTTATCCTTGCCGGAGGAAGATTTTGATGCCCCTCTTGGAATCTCCTCGGGTGCTGGCGTTATCTTTGCTGCCTCTGGTGGTGTTATGGAGGCCGCTCTTCGTACCGCAGTATGGAAATTGACTGGTGAAAACTCCGATTCGCCGATTGAATTTACAGAAGTTCGTGGTGTATCTGGAATCAACGAGGCCACGTATCATGTTGCAGACATGGACGTTAACGTTGCTGTTGCCTCTGGATTAGTAAATGCAAAAGAACTTCTTGAAAAGGTAAAACGTGGTGAGGCAAACTATCATTTTATTGAAATTATGGGATGTCCAGGTGGTTGTGTTAACGGTGGTGGTCAACCACATGTCCCTGCTTCCATTCGTAATTTTAATGATATAAGAAAGCTTCGTGCCAAGGCAATCTATGCAAACGATATAGCCAAAACAATTCGTAAATCTCACGAAAATGAAGCCGTAAAACAATTGTATGATGAATATCTTGGTGAACCAGGAAGTCTAAAGGCGCACCACATTTTACACACCTCTTATGTGAAACGTAAAGTAAACTTAGTATAGGGTTATATGGGAGCTGCCATAATTTAATTAAAACTTAAATTGAGCAGCTCCTAAACTCTTCTTAGCTTTTTTCTTATTTTATAGTCTGATTTTCATAATGTTGTCATAAAATAAAATAAGAACCTATTTTGGAGTTATTTCAATGAAACAACATTTCTTTAAAAAAATAGCATTACTCATGTGCTGTATACTCATTACGCTAACATTCATTGGTTGTAAACAGAAACAAACAGAGATTAAAAAATTAAACGACCTAGAATTTACTGTAGTTGAAGAAGCTGATCTTCCAGAAGAGTTACTCACTTCCATAAATGAAAAAAAAGCTACGCCATTTAAAATGACATACTCAAACGATAACTATCTTTATATTGTCAGAGGCTATGGAGAACAAAGAAGTGGTGGTTATAGTATTACTGCCAATGAACTCTTTCTAGCTGAGGATGGGATTCATTTTAAGACAACACTATTAGGGCCTGGTAAAGATGAACTTGTTACACAAGTAATTACATATCCATTTATTGTAGTAAAAATAGAATTTCTAGATAAAAAAGTTATCTGGGATTAGTAAAAAAGAAAGCACATCCTATAAAGTAGCGTTAAAAAAGTTATGCGAGGTTTAGAAGATGATTTCGATATTTTATCGGAGTCATCTTTTTTTTATAGATTATTCTAAGAAATTAATCCGGAGGCATGTTGTAGGAGAATATTCTAGGAGATTATTTTTGGAAGTTATGTTGGAAAATAATTCAATGTATTGATAGATTTTCACAAATTAAATTGCTATAATAAAATAATACAGATTTTATGTGAAACTACTGTCACAGAAAGAAGGTCATTATGGATATACAAGTTATGAATACACTTACAAGTAACTTAAGAAATAATATTAATAAAGTTATCATTGGTAAAAATGAAACTATCAATTATGTTATAACTGCTCTCATTGCTGGTGGACATGTTCTATTGGAAGATACTCCTGGAACTGGAAAGACCTTGTTAGCAAAATCCTTAGCCAAATCCATTGATGCATCATTTCAACGTGTACAATTTACACCTGATTTATTGCCAGCTGATATCACTGGTCTAAATATCTATAATCAAAAAGAAGGAAATTTCAACTTTATAAAAGGACCAGCCTTTACAAATATTTTGCTAGCGGATGAAATTAATCGTGCTACTCCAAGAACGCAAAGCAGTCTCTTAGAATGTATGGAAGAGCATCAAATTACAATAGATGGTGTAACAAGGACTTTAGAAGATCCATATTTCGTAATTGCAACTCAAAATCCCATTGAAACAGCTGGTACTTACCCTCTTCCCGAGGCTCAACTTGACCGATTTATGATGCAATTATCGGTAGGGTTTCCAAACGAAGAGGAGGAGCTACTGATGATTGACCGCTTCATAGCAGACAATCCGTTAGCAGAACTTAACGCAGTATGCACTACTTCTGATATTATCGCTATGCGTGAATATTGTAAAGGAATCTATATCCATCAATGTTTGCGTGAATATATCGTCTCTATTATTCAGCAAACAAGAAAACATTCTGCAATATCATTAGGGGTGAGCCCACGTGGTACACTTGCTTTTATAAAGGCGGTTCAGGTATATGCTGCAATCAATAATAGAACTTTTGTATTACCAGATGACATAAAAGCATTAGCACTTCCTATCTTAAAGCATCGTACCATCTGTTACACTGGTAAAAATTTAGGAAATGCCACACATCCAGTTGAGGAGATTATAAAATCAATTCCTGTACCAAGTGAAGACTTTTCTAACAAGTAATATATCTTACTTTGTCAAGTAAAATGACAGATTGGAGGTCTATGAAATTACTAGTTGCTATGCTTTTTTTCTCTATTATATATATGCTACAGAAAAGACTTTTTCTAAAATATTGGGATAAAAATCTTAAAGTCCATATCGCCCTTTCAAATACTATCCTAATAGAGGGACAAAAAGCATATTTAGAAGAAACCATTGAAAACGATAAGTTTTTACCACTACCTATTTTATATGTAAAGTTTGCAGCCCCTCAATCCTTTATATTTTCAAAGGATGAAAAAGATTTAAGACCTGAAAATAACTATCGAAATGATGTTTTTAGCGTAATGCCCCACCAACGAATCTCTAGAAAATATTCGTTTATCTGTAGTAGACGTGGCTTTTATACGATAAAACATCTTGATATTATATCAAAAGATTTATTTTTAACTGAAATTTTAGCAACACATACTAATATTGATACAAGTATTCATATTTTACCTAAGAAACTATTGAATAGCGAACTTAATACAGCTCTTCTTCTTTCTTTAGGTGATATGATTAACAAATACAATCTTTACGAGGACCCCTTTGAATTTAAAGGGATTCGTGATTACCAACCATATGATTCCATTCGTATGGTTAATTGGAAATGTACTGCAAGAACTGGCGCTTTACAAGTAAATACCTACTATTCTACCTGCGCAAAAGAGATTAGCCTATACTTAAACGTAGAGCCAAATGCTTTATACCGAGCCGATTATCTTCAAGAAGAAAGCATTCGATTAGCATCTACAATAGCAAGTGAATTAATAAGTGCAAACGTATCCTTTAGTTTTTATACCAATGGTGTAGATAAAATTAGTAAGCAAGCATATTGCATCGATGCTGGTAGCGGAATCCATCACATAAATCAAATCGATTTAGCGCTTGCGAGAATTGATTTATCACAAAAGCCAACTGATTTTTGCAAACTTTTAGACGAGATTTCACACAAAGATCCAAATAAGCATCAAATTATTATCATTTCAAACTATAGGAAAGATGATTTACTAAAGGCTTATTCTGACATTGTAGAACGTGGGTTTTCTACTTTATTTATAGTACCTGAATTTAAAGATACTCCAGTAAATCTTGATTTACCAAATATAAATGTGTGGGAGGTTGATTATCTTGAAAAAATTTCTTAATCTATCCATTGATATTATCAATACCCTCATGTTGTTTTTAATATTTACGGCAATATTCTGGTATTTTACGCTCCTTTTTAAAGTACCAATGAAGCTTGAATATTGTGTACTTATTCTAACGTTTCAAATTATTTGTTACCTTATGAATACTTTTATCCGTAATCTTTTTCTTTATGCTGGCTTACACTTTTTCATTTTCTATGTACTATATCATTTATCACTAGGACTACATGCAAGCTCACTTTTCACTTTAGTTTTAATAGTTTTATGTATTATAGATTTTAATTATTGGAGGCACACCCTATTTTCTAAAACATTCCCTCCTTCCTTAGCTTTAGTAATACTACTTATTATAACTAGCATTCATGGAACCCTTGGGCTCTCCCTCCCATTAGGACATTTCTCATATTATGCTGGTATTATATATATCACTTTATATCTATTGCGCCTTTACCTAGTTAATATTGCTACGTTTCACACCAATAATGATAATCGTGTACCCATAAAGAATATTATCAATCTTAATACTAAAATAGTAGTAACAATTATACTCATTTTGTTTGTATTTACGATACTTTTTCAATCTAAAATAATTGAGAACTTCTTAACTCAATCCTTAACAACCATAGGCCTTATATTCAAAAAGCTGATTATATTGATACTCTCCTTAAAGCCTAACAATGCTCCAAAGAATTATGCATTACCTCCCATAGACGTATCTTCAAAGGCACCTATGCTAGAAACGGATGGATCATGGTTGAATATATTTTTTTATGTTTTAGGTATTGTATATCAATATCTCGTTGGATTTGCTATTTTGGGTTTTTTTATATTTATTATTTGTAGATTTATAATTCAGCACTTTCATCGTACACAATCTATGATTGAAGAAGATTCAGAATTCGAAGTGATTGAAGTAAGGGAAAAGATAAAACATAAGAAAAATATAAACAAAGAAACACGATTTAAAAGTAAGAGTGTAAGTGAAAAAATACGCCACTTATATAAAAAGCGCATACACAAATTGCAAATACATGGATATAAAATTCAAACAACTCACACACCTTTAGAACGAGAAGATGACATTCTTACCTCTATGGATGAGAATCTTGCTGATTTAACTCACTTGTATAATGTTGCAAGATACGGAAATGAATCTTTAAATGAGAAACAATTTACCCAAGCTAAGAAATCGAAATAACTGCCGTACCATATCTTGTGCTTTTATATCCTATATTTCTATATATGGTGATTTTTCTATTAATTCTACACTTTTGTTATTATTTTACAGGATTGTGTCCTGATTATTGTGCACTATTTTGTTACGATATAGTGCTATAGAACTATATCTATTATGCCTAATTACAATAATTCACAATTAACTAAGTATTTATTGTGTATATTTTATTAAAACAGACTTCATCATTGTCGGAATTTTCTGACTATTTATTGACTTTATATCACTAATATGCTATAGTAAAGTTACATTTTTTGTTTCCAAAATTTACTTCTTAGTGATCGCACAATAAACTTAATAACACATAACGTGTCCTATTGAATTAGGAAACCGTGTAGATTGGAGAATAGTATTATGAGGCAACCAGAAAATATGTGCTATGTGAGAAATTCGGTGGTGAAAAACATCGGAAAGAAAGTTAAAGTTAGATCTTATAGAGGACGTAATAAAGTAGATGTTGCAGAAGGTATTATATCTGCCACCTATCCATGTGTATTTCTTATTGAATTGGATGGCAACTCCCCTGATTCTTTGAAAACAATGTCCTTTAGTTATACAGACGTTTTAACTAAGGAAGTGGAGTTAGTTCTTTGCTAACTAAGTGTGATAGGCTGTTGTTTGACGACAGCCTTTTTTTCATGTTTGAATACTTTTCTGTATAAATATTAAATTGATTGACATAAATCTAAAAATATACTATTATAATAACGATTACTATTATTTGTCTTCCTAGTTTAGAGAGGAGATTGAATGTGGCTACAATAAAATACAGTCAACAAAGAGAGTCTATTAAGCAATATTTAGCTCAGACAAATGAGCATCCAACGGCTGATACTATTTACACAAAAATACGTGAAATATACCCTCACATTAGTCTTGGAACAGTTTACAGAAACTTAAATTTATTAGTGGATCAAGGCGAAATTATAAAATTATCATGTGGAGATGGCTCTGACCACTTTGACTATAAGGTCGAACCACATTATCATTTTCTTTGCCAAGAATGTGGTTCAATCATAGATCTTGAACTAGATCATCTTGATCAAATTAATAAGTTAGCAGCAAATAACTTTCCTGGTGAAATCGGTGGTCATACTGCTTTATTTTATGGAAAGTGTAAGAATTGTATTGATAAATAAGTTTCAAAAATTTACAAACTATAATGGAATGATTGAATTTTAATAGTTCATTAATTTTATTATAGTTTGTATTTTTATGCCCGCTTATAAGCTTATTATGACTTTATATAGGGGATATCTCTCCTATATCAATAAGTCAGAATAGATTCCAAAAGATAATATGAGAGAAATAATTGAAAAAAAATATCAAATAAGTGTTGACATTTATTTTTTTTTGATGTATTATATAGATAACGATAACGATTACTGTTATTGATTTAAAGTTAATTAAATGTTTACAACAATAAAATCAAAATTATAGATTAAAAGGAGATTAATTATTATGACTAAATATGTATGTTCAGTATGTGGTTATGTACACGAAGGAGAAACAGCACCAGAGGTATGTCCAATTTGTAAAGCACCAGCAGAAAAATTCGTTCTTCAATCTGGTGAAAGAACTTGGGCAGCTGAGCACGTTGTAGGTGTAGCACAAGGTGCAAGCGAAGACATCATGATGGATTTAAGAGCTAACTTTGAAGGTGAATGTACTGAAGTTGGTATGTACTTAGCAATGGCTAGAGTAGCACATAGAGAAGGTTATCCAGAAATCGGTTTATATTATGAAAAAGCTGCTTACGAAGAAGCAGAACATGCTGCAAAATTTGCAGAATTACTTGGTGAAGTAGTTACAAATTCTACTAAGAAGAACCTTGAATTAAGAGTTGATGCTGAAAATGGTGCAACTGCAGGTAAATTCGATCTTGCAAAACGTGCTAAAGCAGCTAACCTTGACGCTATCCATGATACAGTTCATGAAATGGCTAGAGACGAAGCTAGACATGGTAGAGCATTCGAAGGTTTACTTAATAGATATTTCGGTAAATAATTATGCTTTCCTCCGAAGCTGTTACAGAATGAATATCATTTAAATAGTTATTATTATGCAACAGCTTCTTCCTAACTATATATTTCCCCCCAGGCATCTGATGTTAGTTCCCTTCATCAGATGCCTTTTTGTTGCTATTTAATAATAAAAATCTTAGATACATATCAATAAACGCTACAGTTTCTCCTAACACTTCTTTACTCTCAAATAAATCATGGTATAATGAATACGGAATGAGGTACCCTGAAATCTCACCTCTAAAATGCCGATTTAAGCTTTATGATCATGAGTTTCTTTTGGTTAGGCTATAAAATCCTTTGGCATAATAGTTATATATCTCACACATATAAGAAAAGGACGAACTTTATGAAAAACAATACAAATACGAAATATAAAACATTACTCTTTGATGCAGATGAAACACTTCTCGACTTTAACGCAGCGCAATATGATGCTCTAACCACCCTATTTGAAAACCATGGTTTTGAAATTAATGATTCCATCCGTGAACAATATCACACCCTCAATACTAGCCTTTGGAAAGCATATGAAAGAGGCGAAATTAAAAGAGATGAGATTCTTAACACAAGGTTCTCAAAACTCTTTCATGAACTTGGATATAACGTGGATGGGGTTGCCTTTGAAAAAGAATATCATCAAGAGTTAAATAAAGGGCATAAGATAATACCAGGTACTATAGAATTACTTGAAGAGTTAAAGGATACACATGATTTATATATCGTTACAAATGGAGTTGCAGATACGCAATACAAACGTCTTACTGCATCTTCTCTTTTGCCTTATTTTAAAGAAATTTTTGTTTCTGAGGTAACTGGTTATCAAAAGCCTCAGGTTGAATTTTTTAAATATGTTTTTGACAGAATCCCTAATTTTAATCCTGAGGAAACCATTATTATTGGTGACTCACTAAGCTCTGATATGCAAGGCGGTATTAATGCTGGAATTGATACTTGTTGGTACAATAAAGCAGGTGTTAATAATAGTCTTAAACTACCAATTACTTATGAAATACACGAATTAAAAGAATTACTTCCGATTGTTCGTTAGCATTCTTATATAATATAAGCAAAAAAGCTGTTAATCTAGTTACTTACCAATATAGGTACTAGATTCAACAGCTTTTATTTATATATTATTTTTTCTTAAATTTAATTCAAATAAATATTAATTTCTGAAAAATAATATCTTATTTACGATTTGCAGGCTCAATATTTACTGATTTACCTTTAATCTTCGCTTCTTTCATAACCTGAATTACTTCAGCAGCGTATTCTCTTGGAACTTCAACAAATGTGTATTTGTCAAACATATCAATGCTTCCAATTAATTTACCAGGCATTCCAGTTTCACCAGCAATCGCTCCAAGAATATCTCCTGGTCTGATATTTTGTTTCTTACCAAGGTTAACAAACAATCTTACCATTCCATCTTCTGCACCTGTATCACCAAAGTCATCATACTTTGCTTTACACTCTTCTGCAGAATCTGTATCCTCACCCATTGCAAGTTTTAAGAAAGCTGCTGCCATATCAAGAGTTGTGTAATCTGCTTCATTGACCTTTTCTTCAATTAAAGCAATCATCTTTGTTAAATCTTCTTTTTCAATTACATCATTGATACGATCAAGAATTTTTTCAGCTTTCACAGCAGTTACATCGTTAATTGATGGAATTGGCTGCATTTTAATCTTAGTTTTGCAGTAACGTTGAATATCTCTTAACTTATAAACTTCCTTACCTACTACAAGATTGAATGCGCGTCCAGTTCTTCCTGCACGTCCTGTACGTCCAATACGGTGTACATAGTATTCTTCATCCTGAGGAACATCATAGTTAAATACTGCTTCTACATCATCAACGTCGATACCTCTAGCAGCTACGTCAGTAGCAACAAGTATTTCAGCCTTACCGTTACGGAAGGAATTCATAACACGATCTCTTTGTTGCTGCTTTAAGTCACCATGTAGACCTTCTGCAAAGAATCCTCTTCCTTGTAATGCACTCACTAATTCATCTACCTGACGCTTTGTATTACAGAATACTAAGGAAAGTTTAGGTGAATACATATCAAGTAAGCGAGTTAAAACTTCTAACTTATTCTTAGGTCTTACTTCATAATAGTATTGCTCAATTTTAGGAACGGTTAATTCCTTCTTTACTACCTTAACCACGGTTGCGTCTTTTTGATAAGTTCTTGCGATTTCCATGATTGGTTGAGGCATAGTTGCTGAAAATAGAATTGTCTGTCTATCTTCTGGCATATCCTTTAAAATAGTCTCAATATCCTCACGGAATCCCATGTTAAGCATTTCATCTGCTTCATCAAGTGCAATCATTTTAACCTGATCAAACTTAACTGTCTTTCTTCTCATATGATCCATGACACGGCCAGGTGTACCAATCACAACTTGAACTCCTGATTTTAATGCACGAATCTGTCTTGTAATGTCTTGCCCACCATAGATAGGTAACACTTTAATCCCATGAAGAAACTTCGCAAATTTATGCATTTCATCAGATACTTGAATTGCAAGTTCTCTTGTTGGACATAAAACGATTGCTTGAACGGCTCTTACTTTTGGATCAATATTTTGTAATATTGGAATACCAAATGCTGCTGTCTTACCAGTTCCTGTCTGCGCTTGACCAACAATGTCTTTCCCAGATAATACAACCGGTATTGCCTGCGATTGTATTGGTGTCATTTCTTCAAAGCCCATTTCTGCAATGGCTCTTAATATCGGAGTTTGTAACTCCATTTCATCAAATCTTACTGTCATTTATAGATTTCCTTTCTCTTCCCATCCCTGGGTTGTCAAGATACAAAGCATCTAACAAAAGGAAATTGCACGCAAAATATTTTATATTCGGCGAAAATAGCCCAAAAAAGCTCTTGGCCATTAAGGACAAGAGCTTTCAGATTTTTGTTTAAATGCTCTAAATAAATTATTGTACCGGGTTGTAGTATATCATAGTATTTAGTTGCCCGTCAAGGGGGTCATTTTTCATAAACTATTGATAAATGCTATATTTTACAAATGTAGACTGCTTTTTTAAATAGTATTAGCCTTTTTGTTTGATACTTTTATTATTCAATGTAAACTTTACGACTAATTTACCACTTTTATATTATGCATTCTTAACCTTTGCAACTAATTTACCATTTTCATTATCAACTACTATCGTATCCATTTGTTTTACCTGATCACTTAAAATTAGTCTAGCACTTAAAGTTTCAACATTCTTTTGTAGATAACGTTTTAATGGTCTTGCACCATAGATTGGATCATATGCCTGATCAATAATTAAATCTTTTGCTGCATCGGTTAATTCTATTTTAATCTCTCTATCTTCCAATCTCTTATTTAAATCATTTACTAATAAGTCCATAATACTTCCTACATTTTGTTTTGTTAATGGCTTAAATAGTATGATTTCGTCCAAACGATTTAGAAATTCAGGTCTAAAATGTCCACGTAAGTCATTCATTACTTCGGCCTGGGCTGTACTGCTGATTTCACCATCTGGATTGATTCCATCTAATAAATAAGAAGACCCTATATTAGAAGTCATAATCAGAATTGTGTTTTTAAAATCAACGGTACGTCCTTGTGAATCGGTAATACGTCCATCGTCAAGTACCTGTAAAAGCACGTTAAAGACATCAGGATGCGCCTTTTCTATCTCATCGAAGAGAATTACCGAATAAGGTTTTCTACGTACTGCTTCGGTCAATTGGCCGCCTTCTTCGTATCCTACATATCCTGGAGGCGCTCCAAGTAATCTACTTACCGAATATTTCTCCATATATTCACTCATATCGATACGAACCATATTTTGCTCGTTATCAAACAAAGCTGCCGCTAATGCTTTGGCTAACTCAGTTTTACCTACACCAGTAGGTCCAAGGAATAAGAATGAACCAATTGGTTTTGTTGGATCTTTAATACCAGCTTTAGAACGTAGGATTGCATCGGATACCTTACTAACGCCATCCTCTTGTCCAATAACACGTTTATGAAGTTCCTCATCTAAGTGTAGTGTCTTATTACGCTCACTTTCTGTTAACTTAGATATTGGAATTCCTGTCCATCTAGAAACGATTTTTGCGATTTCTTCTTCACTTACATTTTCATGGACAATGGTGTGTTCTTCATTCTTAACTCGCTCTTCCTCTTGTTCTAATTGTTTCTTAATTTCAGGTAATTTACCATATTTTAATTCAGCAGCACGGTTTAAGTTGTATTCACGTTCTGCAACTTGAATTTCATTATTCACTGCCTCTAATTCTTCACGGAGTCTTTGAACTTTCTCAACGGAAGCTTTCTCATTGTCCCATTTTGCCTTTTTCACAGCAAATTCTTCACGAAGTTCTGCTAATTGTTTTTGTAAGTCTTCCAAACGCTCTCTACTTAAACGGTCTTCTTCTTTTTTAAGGGCTGCTTCTTCTATCTCCATTTGCATGATTCTACGTTGCACATCATCAAGTTCTGTAGGCATAGAATCAAGCTCTGTTTTAATTAAAGCACATGCTTCATCCACTAAGTCTATCGCTTTATCTGGTAAGAAACGATCAGAGATATAGCGATTGGATAGGGTAGCTGCTGAAACTAAAGCTCCATCTGTAATCTTAACTCCATGGAATACTTCATAACGCTCTTTTAAACCTCTTAAGATTGAAATGGTATCTTCCACAGTTGGCTCATCTACCATAACTGGTTGGAAACGTCTCTCTAGAGCAGCGTCTTTTTCTATATATAAACGATACTCATTTAAAGTTGTAGCACCAATACAGTGAAGTTCACCACGTGCTAGCATTGGTTTAAGCATATTGCCTGCATCCATAGCACCTTCTGTCTTACCTGCTCCAACGATGGTATGAAGCTCATCGATAAACAAGATAATTTGTCCTTCACTATTTTTTACATCTTCAAGCACTGCCTTTAAACGTTCTTCAAACTCACCACGATACTTTGCACCAGCCACCAAAGAGCCCATATCAAGTGCAAATAGACGTTTATCTTTCAAACCTTCTGGTACATCACCACGAACGATACGTTGAGCTAATCCTTCAACAACAGCTGTTTTACCAACACCAGGTTCACCAATTAAAACTGGGTTGTTTTTCGTCTTTCTTGATAAGATACGAATTACATTACGGATTTCAGAATCTCTACCGATTACTGGATCTAGTTTTTGATTTCTAGCTCTCTCTACTAAATCATATCCGTATTTTTGAAGAGTGTCGTATGTTGCCTCTGGATTATCACTTGTTACCTTTTGATTTCCACGCACTGTCGCTAATGCTGTAAGAAAACGTTCTCTTGTAATTCGAAACTCTTTAAAGAGATTTGAAATTTCCTTATTTGGATACTTTAATGTGCTTAGAAAAAGGTGTTCCACAGAAACATATTCATCCCCCATTTGGCTAGCTTCATTCTCTGCATAAATAAGTACTTTATTTAAATCATTACTTATATATACTTGGCCACCGGATACTTTTGGTCGTTTCTTTAATAATCCTTCTAGTTGTGCTTTAAACACTGCTGGATCTATTTCCATTTTCATGAATAGCTTAGGAATTAAGCCTTCTGAATCACTGAAAAGAGAATATAAGAAATGCTCTTGATCAATTTGTTGGTGACCGTAATCATATGCAATTTTTTCACAATCTTGAACTGCTTGCATTGACTTTTGTGTAAACTTGTTAATGTTCATAGCTATCCCTCTTTCCTATTTTTATATTAATTACTTGATTTCATTTTTTAATCCATCAAAATTATTTTCTTGTTATATAACTAATATAACACCTATAATAATATTTTTCAAG
Source organism: Clostridium sp. Marseille-P299 (assembly GCF_900078195.1). Classification (NCBI taxonomy): domain Bacteria; kingdom Bacillati; phylum Bacillota; class Clostridia; order Eubacteriales; family Clostridiaceae; genus Clostridium; species Clostridium sp. Marseille-P299. The sequence goes on from NZ_FJVE01000005.1 coordinate 272,241, forward strand.
TAGGAATTTCAAATTTTTGTTATAAAAATGAAACTTCAATATCTAAGATGTTCATACTTAATAAATATGATTCAATAAATTGCTATTATTATGCCCAACATTGCATTAAAAAACATTGTTCTGAACTATCGTAATAAATCAGTTTAATATTAAATTAAACAATAATTTTAAAGCTTTACTTATAAAAAGTAATGCCATTAAATTAAAAAATCTGGATAAGTCGTTGGCTTTGGCCAACTTCCTATCCAGATTCTTTTAATTTTTATATCCTTTAATTTTGTAACAATATTTCATAAAAACTATATTCTCATCTTTACTCTCGAATGGATATCCACTCTGCAATATCTTCAATCACCTTAGAATCTACATTCCCTTTGATGTCGTATTCCTTCGTATCAGATAACCCATTGGATTGCATAAATAAATGATTTAAACCTTCATATAGAACAAAACTTGCATTCTCATTGCCTTCCAATATGGTTTTCCATTCCTCAAAATCCACATCTGCATAAACTTGAAAATCTTCAGAACCTTGTAAGAATAGCATTGGAATCTTTAATTCTTTTACTAAACTCTTCGTATCTATTTCATTAAGACTCTTCCAATAATAACCCGTAGCGCCAAGAATTGCATCTCCTAGATTTTCATTGTCTATGTTTTTAATTGACTGAATCATTTCGTTGTATTGGCTTAGGGTATATGCTTTATCTTCTTCCGTAAGATTTGTCTGAAGTTCCAACGCATCTGTAACCTGGTCAAGAATAATATCTTCTAAATGTCTTGGACTTCCTGCAAGAGAGACTATTCCTGCTACCTCAGGATTATCTGTTGCTATCTTAGGCGCTAACATGCCACCAAGACTATGCCCAATTACATATATTTTGCTACCATCCACTCTTTCATCTGTTGCCGCTAAATCGATTGCATAGGAAACATCGTCAAGTACTTCATCATAGATTGTAAAACGATCCGTTGCCTTATCTGCGTATTGATAAAAACGTTTATTATAACGAATAGAAGCTATTCCTCGTTCTGCAAGTCCATGGGCAATATCACGAAATGGTTTATTGCTAACTGCTCCTATGGTTTCATCTAAATCTGTTGAACCAGAGCCTTGGACAAGGATAACTACAGGTGGTTTTGAAACTCCATTAGGAAGTGTTAATTTACCATCCAAGAGTAAATCTCCGTGCCCCACTGATATATCATATTCAGTAAACTTTTCACTTTGGACCTCTTCCTCTAAGGCCTGATAAGAAAACCAGATTCCTTTCACTTGTTGTTCCTTGTCATAACTAAGTGTAAGTAAAAGACCATTTTCTTCAAACTCCATTACAGTTTTAACGACGGTAGTGTCACCTTCTGTTTCCATGTCCTGTGATTTAATATCAATAAACTCACCAAGTGCCTCTACAGTTGATTGCCATACCGATTTTAGGTATTCTTCTGAAACTTGCTTCTTTATTTCCTCTGTAGAATTTTCTACTACTTTTTTGAAATCAAGTTTTACAAATTGATTTGCGTATTCTTTCGATAACTCTAATAAATCAACTTCATCTACTTTCTCTTCCGTATCCGTAGGTTTCACCGTAACAGTAGGACTCACCCCTGCAGTAACTGAAATGTTATCTTCAGATACTGTATTCTTACCGTCATCATTTTGTTTACATCCGATAAGCGTAAGTAAACTTAAGGTTATAACAAATCCAAACAGTGCTTTACTTTTCTTCACAATAAGACCCCCTGACTAATTTATAGTTATATACATTATTGGTTTATTTTACAGATACATTCAAACCATTACTTAATGTTATTAAAAATTTGAGCAATTGGCGAATCAGAAGATAGTATCAATGTTTTATTAGAGCCTGTTAAAGAAAGTTTCGCAGCATCTAAAGAACGAACAAATGAATAGAAGTCACTTCTTGAAACATCCGAGTATGCACTAGAAAGTATCTTCATATATTCTGCTTCTCCTTCTGCAATTATTTTTTCCGCTTCCGCCTTTGCTTTAGAAACACTAATTGCTATTTCATTATCTGTTGTAGTTCTTATTTTCTTGGCTTCAGATTCACCTTCTGCGGTATAAGATGCTGCTATGTTATTTCTTTCTGAAATCATTCGTTCATAAACAGCGGTCTTATTATCCGTTGGTAAATCGAGGTGTTTTGTTTCTACACTAATTAAATGAATTCCATACTGATCCATCGTTGTTCCTATGTTATCCATAATAGCATCAGAAAGCTCACCATCTCTACCAGAGATTACTTCTGCTTGGGTCATGCTACTAATTACATTCTTAAGTGAATTATAAACTATCGTATTAATTCTACTCTCTGCATTCGCCATCTGAGAGTTTAAAGTTTGAACGAATTTTACTGGATCTGTAATTTCCCACAACACATAGCTATCCGCAACCATTGTTTTTTTATCCTTTGTTATAACATCGGATGTAGCAAGATCAAATAGCAAGGTCTTTTTTGGTAAGGTAGTTGTTGTTTCAACAAACGGAGCTTTAAAACTTAATCCTGCTTCTTTTACTACCTTTTCCACTCGTCCAAATTGTTTTATTAATGTGTATTCATCTTCCTTAGTTACTACTACGGACATGCCAAGCACCCACAATGCTGCAATTACCGCAATTAGAAGTATCACTTTGGGCGCTACTCTTTTTTGTTTGATACGTTCAACTTCACCCATAAACTATTCTCCCTCCTGCACAAAAGAATCCAATGGCAATATTGTTTGCGTTCCAGTTTCTGTGTTATCTATAATAACTTTAAGATCAGGAAGAATATCCTCCATCGCCTCATAAAACATTCTTTGCTTTGTTATGAGTGGGAACTTAATATATTCCGCATACATTGCATTAAAACGAGCTACCTGTCCTTCTGCTTCATTAATTCTTGCTTCTTTTGTTGCTTCCGCTTCTTTTAATATTTGGTCAATGGAAGCTTCGGATGCTGGTAATTCTTCATTACGATATTTATTTGCATTATTAATGGCTGTTTCTTTCCCCTGTTTCGCTGTTTCAACTGCTTTAAATGCTTCCATAACCTCTTCTGTTGGAGGCTCAGCATCTTGTATTGTTAAATTTATTAATTGCACACCAATATCTTGTTTTTCTAATTCTTTTACAATCTTTTCACGGATTGCATTCTGAATCTCATTCTTTCCTGTGGTAATTACACTATCTACATCATAACTTCCCACCTCGGCACGTATGCAACTTTGAGCTAAGTTTTTTAATATTTCCACTGGTTGATCGGAAGCGTACAATGCTTTAACGGGATCAATTACTTTATATTCCACATAAAAATCTACATTAACGAAATTATAATCGGAAGTAATCATAAGTGACTCTTCTGAAATTGTCTCTCCCGTCTTTTCATCATATCCAATTGCAAATCCTTTAATTGTTGTATCTACTTTTGTCACCTCTTGAATAAAAGGTATCTTAAAATGCAGGCCCGGTTCATTTACTGTACTTGCCTTACCAAAGGTCGTAACAACTGCTTGTTCTTGCTCATTAATAGTATACATTGAATTACCGAAAATCACTAATAAAGCTACTATCACTGCGACAACTACAACTGTTCTGACTACATGTTTCACAGGTATATTATCTCTCATCCTATCCCTCTTTCTGGTATCTATTAGATTCCTATAAAACCAATTTTTTCTTGGTATCACCTAAATATTATCCACTTTAAAAGATAATTACAAGTAAAGATATCTTAGATTTATATTAAGATTTTATAAGTTTTCTTACAATGCGAAACAAATATCTCTCATTTCAGAAACTGTTTTTGCAATATAGTTAGCTCCCGCATCTTCGAATTCTTTTAAATTGCCAAAGCCATATAATACACCAATAGATTTTATCCCAAGCTTTTTTGCTCCAAGAATGTCATAACTGCGATCACCAACCATTATGATTTCATCTCTGTCTGTAATAGCATTCTTATCCATTGCATACTGAATTACCTCATGCTTCTTAGCCCTATCCCCATTGTCAGCCGAACCACATATATCAGTAAAGTATTGAGACAAATTATAGTGATCTAATATTTTCTTTGCCATACTCTCTGGCTTGGAAGTTGCAACAATTAATTTTTTCCCAGCCTCTGTTAAAGATTTCAGAGTATCTTCCATTCCTTCATAGACTATATTTTCGCACCAGCCAACTTCTATGTATCTTTCTTTATACTTTTTCACTGCTTCCTTTGTCTTTTCTTCATCAAACCCATAGTACTCCTTAAATGTATCAACCAAAGGCGGTCCGATATGAATTGTAAGGGTATCAAGGTTATCTACCTTTATTCCCAAAAAATCTAGGGAATACTGAATAGACTTTGTAATCCCCTCTTTCGGGTTTGTTATTGTTCCATCTAAATCCATAAATACATACTTCATCGCACATATTTCCTCTCTGTCTTTGATTAGTTAAATAAACTTTTGTAATCCTTTAATCTTTTTAATAGCATAGTATAAATATCTTCAATGGACATATCTTTTGCTGTGTCCACACGAATTGAAATTGGTGGATAGTTCATTTTAATATTCATTTTCGCAGCTCTTTGCTTACTCTTTGGTAATCGATTCATAAATTCGTTGACATTCTTCGGTGTTACCCCTATGACATGTTGTCCAAAAATATTAACTATTTCAACGGACTCAATTTCATCATATCCAATATATCCTACTCCGCTAGCACAGGACGTATCAATAATTCCATCTGTTGTAATGGTCAGCAAGGGTTTATTTTTACTTGCTCTATACAGTGCAACTGCTGTACTTATACCAAAAAATACAATACCTAAGACTCCTATTGCTTTGAATAACCTACTGTGTTCATATCTTCCAAACCCCCATAATATCATTGAGGCAATAAACATAATCCCTCCCGAGAGTACAATCTTATATGCCCTCGCACTAAGTTCTTCAATCACAATGTCTTCCATTTTAATCCCCATTCCTGCCCACGTTCTTTGTCCATAACAAGTTTGTGGTGCGCAAGCACAAACTTGTGTGTGAAAATTGATTTTTAATTTTCACACGATACTCCATGTTGACTTTCATCGTTCAATTTTTAAATGAAAGTCTATTATCAACCTATTTATTCTATGTATATTTTATCGGTATTGCACTCAAAAAGCAAGAAACTGAATAATATTTCAAATATACAAGAATTGCATACAAATAGCGTGCTTTTTTAAGTATTAGATTTTACATCTACTTACCTAAAAAACACGCTATATATTAATTTATATTCTTATAAAATCTTAGCTAAATGCTGGGAATTTAAGTACTGCATTCTCGCCATCATCCTCTAAATCTATGTTATAGGTCTTATTGCTATAACCATCTAATACTAATTTAATGGTATGATATCCAGTATACTTCTTAGTAACTAATTTCCCATTCTTAATCTTACCAATATAACTTCCATCGATATATACAAGAGTTCCTTCCGTGCAAGAAATTGTAAGAGTTTTAGATTCATCTACACCACCTATGGTAGGTTCCTCATCTTCATTTTCTTCCTCAGAGTCACTATTATCTTGATTACTATTATCCTCTTCGGCATCATTATCCTCAAGGTCCTCACCATCTTCAGTATCATTATCATCCGAATCTAGATCAGAACCATTCAAATCATTCGATTCATCCGTTGCATCATCATCCAAATCATTATTGGAATCACTATTTGAATCATTCCCCAAACCTGAACCCGTATTGTTATTATCTGTATTGCTTCCGTTATTAGAGTCAATGTTTGAGTCATTATCCGAATTATTCTCTGTGTTTCCATTTGTATTATCTGGTAAATTGATGTTGAATATTCGATCAGCACTATTCACAACAATGGTTCCATTATACGTGACATATCCCCCTAAAGAGACTTCTAACATATGCTCTCCATAGCTAAGTTCAATCGGCTGTGAGTGGTCTTTTTTAACACCATCTATGTAAAGAATTGCATCTTTTGGATTTATCTTAAAATGTACGAGTCCCTTTTCAGTATCAGACTCTCCATACTCTGAAACATCAAATAACGTTGTTTTATTTTTCTCAATGGTTAATTCTTTTGTACCAGATAAATCTCCATTCACCACTGTAATGGAATAATTCCCTTCCCTTACAGGGATTCTCATATTTTCTTCTATTTGTGTAATAACCTCAGTGCCAATATAAAGAATACCACCAATGTATTTCTCTTCCCCTGCAAGTTCTAAATATCCATGCCCTTTGGTTAAACTAATGACACAAACATTGTCCTTGGTTCCTCGAAGGGTCACATAATCCATGGTTAAAATATTTGATAATGAAATCGGTTGTGATTTATCTAATACCACCGCATTCTTTAAAAGAGGATACCTTTGACCATTGTAGGATAAAATTCCTTTTTCTTCATTAATGATAACTCCTGTTACGCCAATGCTTTCCCATGCATCTTTCGACACTTGAAGCTTAGCAAGTTTATTTTCATCTTCAATATAATATGCGTCAACAATTAAACCTTCTGTTAATTGAGGTGCCGCAATTATTTGATCATATTTATCCAGAAAATATGTACCACCACTATAGCGATACTCATGCTCCACACCATTTGAAATATCAAGGAGAGATACCTTTTTTTCTGTGGTGTCGATCTTTGTAATAACTCCTTGCATATGATCGCTATAAACTAGCGCATTACTACTGCTTGTAATTTCATTCATTGTATCCACTAAATCTTCTACTACATTTTTACCAACACTACTTAATGGTTTCTCACCAACCGCATAGATTACAGCTAATGTTACAATGGCTAAAAATGAGCATGTAATAAGTATCAGCATCGTTGTTGATGAATTTTTCTTTCTGTTAACGTTATGCAAATTAATACCTCTTCCGTTTCTATAAACCCCTCATTGTTATGGTATTTTACTAAATTCTGTTAAGTTACATGCTCATTATAATAAAATTCTATATCATAATCAACCTAAGAATACGCTAACGTTCTGTATTTCTAGCTTTTTAAGAATAAAGTACTAGAAGCATTTAGCAAGTACTGATTAAGGTCTCTATTTTTTGAAGAAATTTAGATTTTTGTGACATTTGCTCTTGCAGTGTTACTAATTTAAGCACATTCTTCTGAGGAATCCAAGACTTTTTATTGTTATAATAAAAGTTTGTGATTTTCCAGAACTTCTCAGGATATAGTAATAAGATATAGAGTAACTTCATCTCCTTCTTAGTTAACGGTTTAATTTTTTGATATTCTTCTAGAATATGATTTCCTATGGAGATATTCCAATCATTCTTTTCCATTGTTTTGCGAATGAACTGATACAGATCCGTTACTTGTAAGCCAAACACTGCCTTTTCATAATTTGTCGTGGCCACAAACCTTTCACATCCCTTTAGTTCTGCTGCATGACACAATTCTTCATTTGCTGCACTCTGATTTAGAACTAAAACATTATGATAGGTATAGTTTCCATGACAAATGCTACCTTCATTAATTGCCTCTTTAAGCATCTCATCATAGGATAGCTCCTTTAACAATTCAGTGGCGCTAAGTGCATCTTTATAGAATTCTTCACAAACACTTAAATAAGTGACCTCAAAATTATTTTTTTGCTTTCTATCTCTTATATAGGTTTTCACCCTTTTTAATTCTCTTGTTCTTTTTTCAAAGATGTCCATTAAGTTTTGTTGTACATTATATTTTCGCCAGTCCTCTTCAACCAAAACTCCCGTTAAGCAGCGATGTAAATCTGCCAAGTTACTTGCTGCCAAACGGATCTTATCGTCCTTTTTTAAATTGCATTCTTCGCCATCAAACCAATCTTTAATTATAAATTTTTCACCAAAGGCGTTTGCTGTAATGATAGAGCCTGATTCATTTCTAACAAAGCTGTCTACAAAAAAATAACCTTGGGCAAGTAGAAACATTTTCAAGGTATCCTCAAACTCTAAGCGATTTTCGCTACCCTCACAAGTGCACATAAGTTTTAATCCCTGATTGGTCTCCAGTAACAGGGCGCCTCTGGTACGATATGTATTGTAAATTACTAATTCATATTTGCTTATGATTTCCTGATTTCTATCCTCCACATTCCATCCCTCCAACTGAAAACTTACTCTCCCCTTCTCAATCTTTATTCCATGGGAGTTCATCTAATCTTATGTTAGAAATCGCAAAAAAATGCATTGTTTTATGTACTTTTTCAAACAATAGCAAAGAATTAGAAAAGGCTGTTACAAATAGCAAATGCTATTTCGTAACAGCCTCATTTAACGGTTTTATATATTGAACGACTTGTAATAACTCTTCTTTGGTGTTCTTTTCTGGGTTTTCTAATACGACTATAAGAAGTTTTTCTAACAGCACCCCAAGTTCTTTCCCAGGAGTATATCCAAGATCAATTAAATCTTTCCCATTAACACTTAACATCTTTAAATTTACACATTCATTCTTTTCTATGATATCAGCGTATAACTTTCTTGCTTTATGAAGAACATCCATATTAGTCGTTATTTCACTGGAATCCATTGCTAATATATCCGCTTCTTGTGTAAGAAATAAAAGTTCAATTGCATCAATTCCTATAAGGTTCACCGCTTTTCGCATTCCAGTTGGTGTTAAATCATATTGGTGTCCATGATGCTTAATAAGCCAGGTTACCATTGCAATTGTATCATTGTCAAATCGAAGCCTTTTTAAGATTTCTTTTGCTTTTTCATCACCAGCGGATATGCCCATTACTACATTTTTTAATAAAACAGACCACATTAACATTAGCTGGGTTTTCTTATCGTAGTTACTAGAAAGTTTTCTCATATTCTTAAGAGCTTTGATGCAATGTTCCATTAAAGAATACTCTTTATTACTTCCTTCTAATACCATACGATCAAATTCATTTAATACTATTTTTGTTATACCAGTTTCATAGCATACTACTATTTTTTCTGGATAATCCGATAGTAATAATTTATTTAATTCCTCTCGAATTCGCTCTGCACTAATGTTACATAGATTTTCGGCTTTTTCTTTCACCGCCTCTAATGTTTCATTCTCAATTTCAAAATTTAGCTGTGCGGAAAAGCGAACAGCACGTAAAATACGAAGTGCATCTTCATCAAACCGTTCTTTCGCACTGCCTACACAACGTATCATTTTATTATTAATGTCATTTAAGCCATCAAATGCATCCACTAATCCAACCACTTCATTATAAGCCATTGCATTAATAGTAAAATCGCGACGTTTTAAGTCTTCTATTAAATTTGTTGTAAATTCAACCTGCTTTGGATGCCTGTTATCTTCATACTCTCCATCAATACGATAGGTCGTTACTTCAAACCCTTCTGTTCCAAACATTACAGTAACTGTACCATGTTGTATCCCTGTATCAATTGTCCGATGAAATATATCTTTAACTTCATATGGACTTGCAGAAGTTGTGATATCCCAATCCTCTGGTATTCTTCCAAGGATTGAATCACGAATACAACCGCCTACCGCATAAGCATCATGACCATGCTTCATAAGTTCATTAATTATAGTATTTACTTTCGATGGTAGTGATATGGTCATTTGTCTACCTCTTCTTCCATTATCTGTTTCCATTCCTCACATAAACGCTCAAATGTCCAAGCCGCATTGGCTGGGCTTGTGGATGGTAGCTTAATTATATCGTGTTTTGTTACTGGAAAACAATACTTTTGATATAATTCATAAGCTTTATTTCCATTTGCATATATTTTTTGGATGGAGGTTTTCTTAAGTAATCCTGCAATATCAGCTGGGACCACATTTTTTATACTAGAATCGCTTGATCCTTCAATATCACAGCGATCAATTACATCCCAAATTGCAATATGATTTCTTAATATTATCTCTTTTTTCTCTTCTAAAGAACATGGAGTTTCCTCCCCATAAAGGCTAGAAATCACCTTCCAAAATCGATTTTGGGGATGATGATAATAAAATCCTCCTTCCCTTGATTTTACAGAAGGGAAGGAGCCTAATATTAATATTTTTGACTCTTTATTATATACCGGTCCAAAGGTATGTTTACATTGTAATTGTAACTTTTTCAAGATGCCATATTTCCTTTACATATTCTTCTATGGTACGATCTGATGAGAACTTACCACATTTTGCAACATTTAACAAAGATGATTTTGTCCATTTCTCTTTATTTTTATAAACAAACTCTACTTGTTTTTGAATAGCTTCATAAGCTCTAAAATCTTTTAAAATAAAGTATCGATCTGCACTCTCATAACCATTGGTTTCAATTAAGGATTGGTACAATTCCTTAAATAATTCTTTATTCCCAGCAGAATACGTACCATCAATCAATTGATCTAATACTTTTTTAATTTCAGAATCAGACTGATAAATTTCTCTTGGATTGTAACCTCCATGATTCTCATATTCAATCACCTCATCGGATGTTAATCCAAACATAAACGAATGATTCTCTCCAACTTCTTCTACAATCTCTATATTTGCTCCATCTAAGGTACCAAGTGTTAGTGCACCGTTTAACATAAATTTCATATTACCAGTTCCAGAGGCTTCTTTACTTGCCGTTGAAATTTGCTCAGAGATATCCGCTGCAGCAAAAATAAGCTCTGCATTTGATACACAGTAATTCTCGATAAAAACAATTTTTATTTTACCTTCAATTGAAACATCATTATTAATTGTTTCTGCTACTGCATTAATAAGTTTAATAATTTCTTTCGCCCTACGATAACTAGGAGAAGCCTTCGCCCCAAAAATAAAGGTTCTTTTGTGAAATTCTAAATCTTTATTCGACTTTAACTGATTGTATAAATGCATGATGTGCAGAATATTAAGTAACTGCCGTTTATACTCATGTAAGCGTTTCACTTGCACGTCAAAAAGCGAATTAGGATCAACCTCGATTCCATTATGCTCCTTGATATACGCTGCTAAACGGCATTTATTTTTATATTTGATCTCTGCAAATTCTCTTAACGCAGTTTTATCTTCTATTAGTGGTGAGAGCTCATCAAGTTTTGATAAATCTACAATCCAATCCTCACCTATTTTACTCGTGATCCATTCTGAAAGCAACGGATTTCCATGGAGTAAAAACCTTCTCTGTGTAATTCCATTTGTCTTATTATTGAACTTATCAGGCCATAATTCATAGAAATCTTTTAATTGTTCTCTTTTTAAGATTTCTGTATGAAGTTTTGCAACTCCGTTAATAGAGAAACATGCTACTACTGCTAAATTAGCCATTTTAACTTGATCATTATAAAGTATTGCCATGGTTTCAATCTTATGGTTGTTGCTAGGGTATCTTTCTTTTAGAAAAATAATGAAACGTCGATTGATTTCCTCAATAATTTGATAAACTCTTGGTAAGAGTTTTTGAAAAAGCTCAATTGGCCATTTTTCAAGAGCTTCAGACAAAATTGTATGGTTTGTGTATGCACAGGACTTTGTAGCAATTTCCCATGCATCATCCCATGAGATATTATATTCGTCCATAAGGATTCGCATAAGTTCTGGAATTGCAACTGTTGGATGGGTATCGTTTAATTGAAAACAAACTTTTTCGTGAATATTCTTAATATCCTTATGGGACTTCATATATTGTTTTACCGCACTTTGCACACTTGCTGAAACGAAAAAATACTGTTGTCTTAATCTTAATTCTTTTCCAGCATAATGACTATCATTTGGATAAAGTACTTCACAAATAAGACTAGCTATATTTTCCTGTTCCAATGCTTTTGCATAATCACCTTTATTAAGAGCATTTAAATCTAAGCTATTTATTGCTTTTGCATCCCAGATTCTAAGGGTATTTACCATATGATTCCCATATCCAACCACAGGGATATCATAAGGAATAGCTTCAATAGACTGAAAGTTTTCTTGCACGAAACAATCTCGGTTTAACTCATCTTTTTTAACACGTACATATCCACCAAATTTTATAATCTGGGAATAATCACTACGTTTTAATTCAAATGGATTCCCTTCCTTTAGCCACTCATCTGGTATCTCCACCTGATATCCGTCTACAATCCTTTGTTTAAACATACCATGTTTATAGCGGATTCCACATCCATAAGCAGGATAGGAAAGAGAAGATAGAGATTCCAGAAAACAAGCGGCTAATCTTCCAAGTCCCCCATTTCCAAGACCAGCATCGGGTTCTTGATCTTCAATTACATTAAGGCAAATTCCTAGCTCCTCTAGCACTTCTTTCACAATTGTATTGGCATTTAAATTGATTAATGTATTTCCAAGGGTACGTCCAATCAAGAATTCCATTGATAGATAGTAAACTCTTTTAACATCTAATTCCTCGCATTTCTTTTGTGTTGCAATCCACCAATCTATAATGAAATCTTTTAATGCATATGCTACTGCTTGATAAATTTGTTGCTCATTAGCCTCTTTTATATTACAGAAAAAATGTGTTTTTAAATTCGTTTCAATGTTACGCTTCAATACTTCTTTATTTAATTCCATTTCTCCTCCCATTCCCCCGCTATAGCGGAAAACGTTTCATGAAGGAAGCCCTTTTGCATTATTTTAGTAATCATGTTTCATCACTTTATACATAGCAATACGACATTCCTCATATAAAAAGATTCTTCCCATGGAATTGCTTAAAAAACAAATATTCAATATAAATAAAAAACCGTCTAGTTTATTATATGTAACCAGCACGTCTTCGTAACAATAAAACAAATAAAGGAACTATATAAGTAGTATAGGTATTATATTAAAAGAAATTTTTAAATACTTCTTTATGAAAGCAGTGTCCACCCTCACGAATATCCTGTGTTAATTTATTATCAGCAGAATATAATTGGTAAGCTTGTCTCATGATATCCACTTGCTCATTTACATTTAAAAGGCCTCTTGCCCCATTTAAATGGTCATTTTTACAAGATTGTATACACACTTTTCTTGGTGCAAGCAATGCCCCGATGTCCCCCATATCAAAATGTTCCCACAAATGTGGTACATAGTTACAATTACAGTTTCCATTGAGCACTAAAAGTGAGTCCTTATATCCGTACATATATCCGCTGATAATGCATTGTTTTATTCTATCGTCAAGAGCAGCCGTCATTAATGTTTGCATTCCTCCTCCTGAGAAACCAACACATCCCAACTCTGTCATATCCCATTCATTGTTTTGCTCTATCCAATCTATTAATCGAGACAAATCCCACGTAAGCATCCCAATGACTGTCATCCCAAGAGGCTCTGCCATATGTGCTAGTTGATAACATGCACCACCGATATAAGCACTTTCCTCATCCTTTTGAAAAGCAAGTTCTCTACGCTCTCCAAAACCCCTGACATCTGGAATGAGCGTTATGAAACCTTCTTTCGCGAGTTCCAAGCCATAGTCATAGTTAAACTTATCAATTGCATCTGAAATAGCTGGAATTTCTCTTCTTCCTGCAAGTGACTCTTTTCCACCACCACTATGGCCTTGTACCGCTATCATACAGGCTGGTTTATTTCCATTTTCATTCTTTACATAACGTTGATTCTTTTCCTCTGGATACAGTACATAAAATGGCATAAAAACACCTGGTTCTGTCTGTAATAACTTCTTTTCTCGCTTAATTCCTTCTTCTATCATTGATACCTCAAGGGTTTCACAATGTAGTTCGGGCATTTCCATCTTTTCCAAGCCAAGAAGCTCATGCAATTTTGCCCTTGCCTCTTCTTTCCATAACGTAAATTCCTGAATATTTTTTGCTTTTAGCTTATCTTTTCTTGCATATTTGTCAAACTTAGTTTTCATTAGATCTAGACAAGTATAATATTTTTCTACCTTCTCTATACGTTCCACTTTTGTACCCTCATTTCTTTTCATTATATTTGTGATTATATTTGCATCTCTATTTCATTCGTTATTAAATATTTTACTAAACGAATTAATGTTAAATGCTATTAAATGCTTATGATTATAGAGTAAAACTTAAATGCTTTTTTGTTGGTATCTTTTAGTGACCCTATTTAAATCTTATATTACATTAATTGTATCACAAAAAATCATACAATGTACAGTGACACTCTTATTCATCCTCTTTCTCATTCTGCGATTCATTCTCTAATTTATTCTCTTTTTCATCCTCTTTTAAATCCATCGTCACCCATACTCCAGTCATTGCAGGTTCATCTATTAGATTACCTTTATAATCAAATCTAGACCCATGACAAGGACAGTCAAAGCTCTTTTCATCTGGATTATACGTCAATTCGCATCCTAGGTGTGGGCATTTTGTAGAAACAAAATGGGTCTCCCCTTTTTCATCTCTATATACACCATATTTCTCACCATTATGTGAAATGATTCCCCCATGTCCTGGTGCTAAAGCAGATAACTCAGCACTTGCTGAACTTAAGAATTCTTTTGAAAGTCCCTTTACAGCTTGCATACCATCATGTAACAAGTTTTTCATTGAAGCTGTCACATGGAATCTTTGTGGTGTAAATAGTTTATCATAGGGATTATGATTACCAGTTGCTAAATCAGTTATTAATTTTGCTCCTACCATAGAACTTGTCATTCCCCATTTGCCAAAACCCGTTCCAACAAACCAATTTGAGTTTGCATTAGAAAAATGCCCTATATATGGAATTCCATCTAGAGTCATACAATCTTGAGCTGACCATTGAGCGACTACTTTACTTCCTTTAAAATAAGTCTCTGATTCTTGCTCCAGTTTTTGATATCGTCCGCCTTCTTTATTCTCACCAGTTCTATGACTTCCACCACCGAATAAAACATATTGGCCAAAATCTCTCATGGTATGTCCATCTTCATTGCCAAGGTACATGCCATTTACTTTGTTTGCATTGGCTAAAGAAAGTAAATAAGTCCTTTCTTGATGCATCCTTAGAAAATAATATCCAGGAGTTCTTAAAAACGGATAATGTGTCGCTAGAACAATCTGTTTTGCCTCAACTTTAAAATTATCTCCTAGAACCGCATGCTCCTCCACCTTTTTAACCTTTGATTGTTCATAGATTTCTAACTGCTTAGCTAGTTTTTTTATAAACTTAATTGGGTGAAATTGTGCTTGGTTATGAAAGCAAACAGCACCTTTATTTTCAACGGGTATGTTAAGTGTCTCTAAAAATTCTGCTTCTATCCCAAAAGACTTTGCTACGTTGGCTTCCCGCTTTAATTCCGTAGTATCACCGTTTGTATAAATATAAGCTGGGGTTTTTTCAAAGTCACAATTAATAGTTTCCTCCTGCACTAAAGTCTCATAGTCCTTAATTGCTTGTTCATTGGCCATGGCATAGAATTTGGCACTTTCTTCCCCTATCGTATCTAATAATTTACTATAAATGATGCCATGTTGTGATGTGATTTTTGCTGTTGTATTTTTTGTCTGTCCACTAGCAATTCGATTTCCTTCTACAACCACCACTTTCTTACCTGCTTTTTGCAAATAATAAGCCGTTAATATTCCAAATATCCCTGCACCAACGACAACTACATCTGCGTTAATCGTCCCGTGCAAGGATGGCCTTTCATCAATAGTCTCCGTCTTTGTCCATATAGAATCCATAACAATCTCCTAACAATCTTTTTAATGTTAGGATACACATTTTTACCAATTATTATTAAGGAATTTAACATTACATTGTTGGAGTAAAAAACTAGCTATTTTCCACTAGATAAATCAAAATTCTAATTCTTTCATTTGTTTTATTATACTTTGATATTCCTGCTCTAAGGCTTCTTTATCCTCATTCTTACGATTAAAACGCCCAATGATATTTGCTCTTTGAAGCTCCAGTAACATTCGTTTTTCCTCTATTTTTTTTACATCTTTTTTCTTTGCCTTTTGCAGCTGCTCATTTTTAAAGATTTTGTACTGCCTTAATTTTCCAGGAAAGGAGCGAATCTTCTTCTGTTCAATTACAAGTAGCTCTTGTGCTACTTCATTTACAAAAGCTTCATCATGGGAAACAAAAATTATAGTACCTTCATATTCTTTGATCATTTGCTGTAATGCAAGTATGGAAGGCATATCAAGATAATTTGTTGGTTCATCTAATAACAACACATTATGCTCTGAAATAAATAGCCTCGCAAGACTTAGCTTTATTCGTTCTCCACCACTTAAGACTTCTGCTTTTTTATTAATATCATCTGCTGTAAATAAAAATTTTGCTAAAACGCTTCGAATTGTTTTATCTGACTGTATTGCTCCTTCATACATATTCTCTAAAACAGTCTTTTCAAGATTTAATGTATCCATGTTTTGCGTAAAATAAGCAATTTTCGCCTTGGGAACAGTGGTTATACCAAGCTTTTCTATATCTTTATAGCTGCGCATAATCCCATTTAGTAAGGTTGTTTTTCCTGCTCCATTTTCGCCGATGAGCGCTATTTTTTTACCATTCGGTACTCGAAAGTCTACATCTTTAAAAATAACATGTTCCCCATAGGAAACATTTAATCCCTCCCCTCGAATTACATACGCATTTTCTGGTGGATTTGTAAGTGAGAAATCGATATACATTCTTTTATCACTCTGTGGCTTTTCTTTTACCTCTAGCTTTTCGATTCTTTTTCTTACATTTTCAGCACTTTTATTCATACTACGTTGCTTTCCCCCATAATTTCTACCCGTAACGCATAAGAAATTACGTAGGTTGGCTTCCCGTTTACTCATTCCTTTTGGAATCTTTGCTATATCTTTGGCAGCCTCTTTTTTCTTTAGATAGACGACTTCAAGTCGTTTTTTCTCTGTAATATATTCTTCGTATTCTGTTTCTTCTCTCTGTCTTTCCTTTTCTCTTAACTCTTTATACGTATCATAATTTCCAGAATAACAGTAAATTTTTTTATCTCTTAGCTCCCAAATCTGATGACAGCATTTATTTAACAGTGCACGATCATGGCTAACTATAATATAACTTTCTAATGCCTTAATCTTATCCCCAACTAATTGCTCCCCTTTTTCATCTAAATTAGCCGTTGGTTCATCCAATAAATAAAGCATCGCTCGCTTACTAAAGGCTTTTGCTATTTTTATTCGCATCTCTTCTCCGCCACTAACAACCTCTTGATTCATTTTTTCTTGAATGTTAAATAGCTTTTCAGCTTTCGCAAATTCTTTATTTATGAACTCAGTATCACATAAAGTTTCATTCTTAGACCTTGTATTTATATCATTTTGCATTTGCTTTAAATATGTGATTGTTCCAAACCTTTGAATATCTCCTTCATCCAATTCTAAATCCCCTGCAATCATATGCAATAAAGTTGTTTTACCAATACCATTGGCTCCAATCAATCCAATCTTATCTCCTTGAAATACTTCTAAGTTCATATCTTTAAATAAAACTCTATCACCAAATATTTTTGAAATGTGGTTTATTTTTAATAATAGCATAAAAAAAATCCCTCCTGACAAACCCATGCCGGAAAGATTATAATCATTTTTCTAAAATTAAGAGTATCATTTGCAAAACCTAAAGTAGCCCTTGATATATGCAAATAAATCATAATGCCTATAACAACGCAAGTATAAAGGTACATAAAAAGTATATCCGATTCCAAGGTAACTCATAAACTTTTGGATTCATTTAAAATCCCCTATATCTTTCATATGAAAAACATGGGACAAATAAATTATAGTTTATGCTCTTCCTATCCAGCAGATTTTGCAATGAAATGATATTATAATCTGTAATC
Source organism: Clostridium sp. Marseille-P299 (assembly GCF_900078195.1). Taxonomy (NCBI): domain Bacteria; kingdom Bacillati; phylum Bacillota; class Clostridia; order Eubacteriales; family Clostridiaceae; genus Clostridium; species Clostridium sp. Marseille-P299. The sequence goes on from NZ_FJVE01000005.1 coordinate 289,976, forward strand.
CAGCTTGGTAAACAGACCTGGCACACCAAGTCTTACATACAAAACAATAGCGCAATTTTTCTATTGCGTTACTTAACACTAAATTGTTTTGAACACTGAATTACTTAATAAACATTCCATCACCTAAAGCCAAGATATTGGCTACCTTTCATATTTTTCTAAAGTATATGATATTTCCAAATATCTGTCAATGATAAAAATTTTTAAAGCTTATTGGATAAAGGACAAAAGAAATTAAGTCATTGTATTTGATAAAAATACATAATAAAACAAGGAAGTCTACGCCAAAATGGAGTAGGACTTCCTTGCTAATGTTAAATCATAACCTATTTATAATATTATCTTTTCTCTACAGCAAGTGTAACATCTTCGCCGTTTAAGTTCCATTCTTTTTCAAATCCACTTAAACGATCAAAAATAATTTCATCTGCCAATACAACTGTCTTAATTTCATCAAGGTTCTTAGATGCAATTTCTTTGATCTTATCGTTTCCAGATACATAAACATTAATATGATCCATTACTTCAAAGCCAGCATCTTTACGCATTGTCTGAACTTTACTAATTAATTCACGAACAAATCCTTCTTCGATTAATTCTTCTGTTAAGTTTGTATCTAATACAACAGTAATACCATAGTCAGAATCAGAAACATAACCTTCCATTTGCATCGCATCAATTAGTAAATCATCTTTTTCTAATACTTCTTCTACTCCATCAACGGTAATTGTTAAAGTACCCTTTTCATTTAATTCATCCATAGCCTTGTTTCCATTAAGTCCTGAAAGAACTTCTTTTAGAGCATTTAATCTGCTACCAAAACGACGTCCTAATGTCTTTAACTGTGGTTTAAATGTATAAGAAGTAAAATCACGTACATCAGAAGTAAATGTTACATTTTTTACGTTAAGTTCATCTGCGATGATTTCTTTATAAAAATCAGACATTCCTTCTACTGTATTTCCAGCATCATCAGTATGAGTGATATCTGCTTTTACATACATCTTACCGATTGGCTGTCTTTGTTTGATGTTTGCTGTATTTCTACAAGCACGACCAAGAACAACGATATCAAGAACTGCTTCCATATCTTTTTCAAGCTCTGCGTTAATTAATGCTTCATCATATGCTGGGAAATCGCATAAATGAACACTGATAGGAGCTGTTCTATCAATGCTGCATACAAGGTTACGATAAATATCTTCTGCCATAAATGGAATCATAGGTGCAGATGCCTTAGCAATTGTAACTAATGCTGTATAAAGAGTCATGTAAGCATTGATCTTATCTTGTTCCATTCCCTTAGCCCAGAAACGTTCACGACCACGTCTTACATACCAGTTACTCATTTCATCCACAAATTCTTGTAATGCTCTTGCAGTTTCTGGAATCTTGTAGTTCGCTAAATTCTCATCCACTGTCTTAACAACAGAATTTAATTTAGATAATAACCACTTATCCATAACTGGAAGTTTATCATATTCTAATTGATACTTCGTTGCATCAAAGTTATCAATATTTGCATAAAGTACAAAGAATGCGTAAGTATTCCATAATGTACCCATGAATTTACGTTGACCTTCTACTACCGCTTTTCCGTGGAAACGATTTGGTAACCATGGAGCTGAGTTAATATAGAAGTACCAACGAATTGCATCCGCACCATACTCTGCTAATGCATCAAATGGATCTACAGCATTTCCTTTGGATTTACTCATCTTTTGACCATTTTCATCTTGAACGTGACCAAGAACGATAACATTCTTATAAGGTGCTTTGTTAAAGATTAATGTTGAAATTGCTAACAAGGAATAGAACCATCCTCTTGTCTGGTCAACCGCCTCTGAAATAAAGTCCGCAGGGAATTGTTGTTCAAATAAATCCTGATTTTCAAATGGGTAATGATGTTGTGCAAATGGCATTGCACCAGAGTCAAACCAGCAGTCAATAACTTCTGGAACACGTTTCATCTGCTTACCACATTCGGAACACTTAATCGTTACAGCATCAATATATGGGCGGTGTAACTCAATATTATCTGGACAATTATCAGACATTGATTTTAATTCTTCAATGCTTCCAATGGAGTGCATATGACCACATTCACATTGCCATACATTCAGTGGTGTTCCCCAGTAACGGTTACGGCTAATACCCCAGTCTTGAACGTTTTCTAACCAATCACCAAAACGTCCTTTACCAATGCTTTCAGGAATCCAGTTAATTGTATTATTATTACGGATTAAGTCTTCCTTCACAGCTGTCATTTTGATAAACCAAGATTCTCTTGCATAATAGATTAATGGTGTATCACATCTCCAGCAGAATGGATAACTATGCTCAAATTTAAGAGATTTGTATAATAATCCTTTCTCTCTAAGCATTTTCATAATACCTTCGTCTGTCTTTTTACAGAATACTCCTGCAAAATCAGTAACTTCTGGCTTCATTTCACCTTTTTCATCTACTAATTGTACGAATGGAAGGTCATATTTACGTCCAACGTTAGCATCGTCTTCACCAAATGCAGGTGCAATATGAACCACACCAGTACCATCTGTTAATGTTACATAGGTATCGCATGTTACATAGTAAGCTTTTTTACCATTCACATTGTCTCTATTTGCCTTTGGATTCTTTGTACCATCTGGATTATTAAATGCATAATCAAATAGTGGTTCGTATTCTTTATATTCTAAGTCTGTACCTACATAAGTCTCTACAACTTGGTAATCACCTTCAATAACTTTAAGTAATGCTTCTGCTAAGATGTAGTATTCTTTTGCAACAACGGTATTTGCCTCTGTAAGTTCTTCCCCTTCTTTTGGCGCTTTTACAACATCACCTTTTGCATTAACACCAACTTCAACTTTTACATAAGTTTCCTCTGGGTTTACACAAAGGGCCACGTTAGATGGTAATGTCCATGGAGTTGTTGTCCAGGCTAAAATATATTCGTTTTCTGTATCTTTTACTTTAAACTTAGCAATTGCAGATTTTTCTTTTACATCCTTATAACCTTGAGCAACTTCATGAGAAGAAAGAGGAGTTCCACAACGTGGACAATAAGGAACGATCTTGTATCCTTTGTATAAAAGGCCCTTATCCCAGATTTTCTTAAGTGCCCACCATTCGGATTCAATAAAGTTATTATCATAAGTTACGTATGGGTTATCCATATCTGCCCAGAAACCTACTGTACCTGAGAAATCTTCCCACATACCTTTGTATTTCCAAACACTTTCTTTACACTTATCGATAAATGGTTCAAGTCCATATTTCTCAATTTGCTCTTTTCCATCTAAGCCTAATAATTTTTCAACTTCAAGTTCAACAGGAAGCCCGTGAGTATCCCAGCCTGCTTTTCTTGGAACCATATATCCTTTCATTGTACGATATCTAGGAATCATATCTTTGATAACACGTGTTAAAACGTGACCAATGTGAGGCTTTCCATTTGCAGTTGGAGGACCATCATAAAACGTATAGGTTTCTCCTTCTTTTCTTGAATCAATACTCTTTTCAAAGATTTCATTTTCTTTCCAAAAATTTAGAACTTCTTTTTCTCTGTCAACAAACTTCATGTTTGTAGATACTTTTTGGTACATGTGAATTCATCCTTTCTACTTATATTCCTTTATTCAAAAATTAGGGAAATATCGTTTTAACTTTTTTCTTAAACAATTAAACATTGTATGTCACATTATTTTTCATCTATATAATCAAGTAGTGAATCTAAATATGGATAGGAATGAAATTCGCCATTTGCAACCATTTCTTTTATTTCACTACTAGTAGCCCATTTTGCATCTGAAACCTCTTCCTCTTGAAGAGTAAGCTCTGAAATAGTTACATTGCTTCGAACAATCCATACTCCATTATAGCTACTTTCACGTTTAAAAACTGCAAATAGCTCCATGTTCTTTTCTTCCGCTAAAATTCCCACTTCTTCATTTAATTCTCGAATACAGGCCTCATACATATCTTCACCCTTGATTGCTGAGCCTCCTGTTGCTGCCCAGCTCCCTGGTTTCCATGCCACTGTATCGCTTCTTTTTTGAATCAATATTTCTTTTTTATCATTCACTGGATATATATGCACTACCAAATGGTAATCTCCACGGGCTAATTCTTTACCTCTTTCATGCACTCGACCTGTTTTCCTAAAACATTGATCATAAACATCCCAAAGTTCCATACTCACCTCTCTGATTTGTCTTCTCATTGATTTGTAAGAACCAATAATTGTTTTATATTTTCCTATGTGTGAGTGCGTATCCTACGTGATTTCTTGATTTCCTGATTTATAAAGCAAAGCTTTTTTGCTTTTATTTATTATAAATAGAACAAAAGTGTGCTTCGCACACTCTCGCGAGCAAATACTGCCCAAGCACAGCTTTTGTTCCGCGCGCGTAGCTGCGCATCATTTGCCCGTAGGGCTTTTATTTAATAGGAAATGCAGAGCAATTTCCTATTAAATAAAAAAGCTCTCATCCAAAACAGGATGAGAGCATATATGCAATCACGTAACCACCTATTTCACGTACTCCATCTCTTTACAGGAGCCTTTCCTGTAAATACAACTTTTATACATTACCCATATAACGGTAGGTACCGACAAAGCTTACTAACTGTTCAGCCTTGCAACTTAGAAGTGATTTTCAGATATCCTCTACTCGTATCGCACTTACACTCTCTGCGACTCGCTTTGACTTTCCTTGATTCTTACTCTCTTCGTCAACGTTTTTATAATTTTAACTTTATGTTGTTTATCTTAGTATAGAAAATATTATTTGTCAATGGAATTTCTACCACAGATTTAAAATTCATGAATATTAAATAGAAAGTCTCACAAACTAAACTTGAGGTGATAATAAATGGATCCATTTTCTTTTGATTCAGACGATAATTTTAGTAGTAGAGTCTATCCAGTTGTAACATTTACTAATTATAGTATTGATGATTACATTGAAACATTGGATAGTTCAACAAAAGAAGCAATCGCAAGAAACCGAGATCAATTTCAAACTAGAGCGGACGTCGAAAGATTTGTTAAAGGCCTACGTGGCTAAACTATTTTGATGTACTAAAAACAATTATATTATGTAGTATGTAACTGGGGCTGTTAAGCGTGAATTTAAAATTATTATACTCATGCATAATCAGTCCCTTTACTTTATATTTATTATTGCCGTTTATCTAACGGACTATATTCTCTTTGTGTCGCAATGCTTTGGTAAGCTGGACGAATAATTTTTTCTGCACTAACGATTTCCTCTAAGCGATGTGCACTCCACCCAACGATTCTTGCAATTGCAAAAATAGGAGTGTAGAGTTCTAATGGAAGTCCAAGTAGATGATACACAAATCCACTATAAAAGTCTACATTGGTGTTAACACCTTTATATATTCTTCTTTCTTCTGCAATTAGTTTTGGCGCAAGTTTCTCAACGGTTGTATAAAGATTAAACTCTGCTTCCTGCCCCTTATTTTTTGCAAGTTCTTCTACAAATATTTTAAATATTTCTGCTCTAGGGTCTGATATGGAATATACTGCATGCCCAATTCCATAAATAAGTCCAGACTGATCAAATTCTTCTTTTCGTAGTACTTTTCTTAAATAATTAGCAACTTCATCTTGGTCTTCCCAATTGTAAACCTTCGCTTTCAGGTCTTCAAACATCTGCATTACTTTAATATTGGCTCCACCATGTCTTGGACCTTTTAAAGACCCGAGTGCAGCTGCCATAACTGAATATGTATCCGTTCCAGAAGAGCTAACAACTCGTGTTGTGAAAGATGAATTATTACCACCACCATGTTCCATATGAAGAACTAAAGCCAAATCAAGTACAGCTGCTTCAAACTTCGTATACTTTTTATTAGGTCTTAGCATCATTAAAATATTTTCTGCAGTTGATAATTCTTCTTTGGGTGGATGAATAAATAAACTATTACCGATACTTTGATTGTATGCATGATAACTATATACTGCCAACATAGGAAATTGACTTATTAGATTTAGACATTGTCTCATTACATTAGAAAGAGAAGTATTCTCCGCATCGGAATCATAGGAATATAGTGTTAAAATACTTTTAGACAAAGAAATCATCATATCCTTGCTAGGAGCCTTCATAATTACATCACGAAAAAAGTTTTGTGGAAGTGTTCGTCTTTTCCCCAATTCCGCTTTAAATTCCTTTAGCTCCTCCTCATTTGGTAGCTCTCCTACCAATAATAAATACGCAATCTCTTCAAATCCAAAACGTCCTTCACTTAAAAAGCCTTGTGTTAGATTACGAATATCATATCCTCTATAATATAACTTACCTTCACATGGTACTTCTTCGCCCTTCACAATGTCTTTTGCATGTACTTCTGAGATATTCGTTAATCCAGCCACAACACCTTTCCCATTAATATCTCTTAATCCACGCTTCACATCATATTCTTTGTATAAGTCAGATTCCACTTTATCACATCTTTCACATACCTCCACCAACTTCTTCACCTGTGGTGTTATTTGAAAAATTACTTCTTGCATAGAATTCCTCCTTATGATATATTTAACAACGTTAATTATTGGTTTTACTTATAAGTATCTAATAAATTGAAACCTCTGTCAATATTTTTTTCAATATTTTAGTAAATTATTATACATGTCTGTTAATTTTTATTAAACTAAAAAATATAGTACTTATAAAAAACACCTAAAAGATATATAATTACTGATAGGATATGAAACTTATTTAAAAAACTTATTAATATTCCGTTAACAAAAGGATTTAAAACCAATGTATAAATACCCATAAATTCTCCTCTGTAAATTCCTTCTATGCTTAATTCAATAAATCTTGTATCATATAAGCCGCTTTTCTCTCGTGCTTGCTCAAAAAGGGGTTATTTATACTCTCTTACTCCTGTAAGCCCATTAGCTTTTTAGTAATTGTATTTTCTAGGCTCCCTTTCCGTGATTATTTTTGCTTATTTTACTGACTCACCGAGTGTACTCATCTAAGTTACCTCTACTTTTGTTTTATTTTCATCGCAATACAATCATGACCACTTAGACGGTGGTTTATTTTTATTGGATACAATAAAAATATCTCCAACTAATAAAACTTTGTTGGAGATATAATCCATCTTATTAAACATATAACTTATAACAATTTTTATTTGCCACAACTAGGATGCACTTCCTCATTATAAGAAGTCGTTCCACTACCAGTGACTATACCACAACTTGAACATATATATTTAATTAAATACGTTTTTGTAATAATATAACTTTGACATTTTGCACTTTTAAGTTCAATAGCTCCAGTAATAGTATTCCTGTATTCATATGTATAATCATGAGTATTTGAAGTTGTATTAGTTCCTACTAATCCTCCAATGTCCGGATATGTAACATGTGGCGGGCAGATACTAGCCGCATAGGTAGTTATTGATGTAGATAACAACAATACCAATGAAAAAGCTAAAACAAATAATTTTTTCATAGTTTTTTTCATAATTTTTTCCTTTCTAAATTTCTTTATTAAAATCATTAATAATTTGGTAAAAATTCATGATGAGTATTTGAGGTTTATTGCAAGCATTTTGTATTCGGTGCACGTATTTCCAACACATTATCCCTCCCTTTTTTTACTATTTTTACAATATTTACCATTTATAGTATATCATATTACTTTTGTTTTAATAACACTTTTACAAAATCTTTTTCCTGCAAAACCTATATGCTTGAATAAAAAATTACCACTTTAACTCTTATATGTTAATGTGAGAAAATTTTTTTCATCTGTATACGCACACAGGATAATACTGAACATCAAGGCTCCAACCAATCCGGAACAGCATAAAATATGCTGAATTCCCAACTTCTTCAAGCAGTAATCAACAACAGGACAACAAACCTATAAACAGTATGATAAAACCACCATATGGTTATAACACCAATAGTAGCATTGTTAGTGTTCCTTATTATGGTTAGTTGACGTTTTACATCTTCTAGTAATTGCAATCGTGGACTCTTATTCTTTTAGTAAATTATTAATCGATCCCATTTTATTTCACCATCTTTTATGAAAATCCGATCATTTAATCGATATCGGATATTCATGACCGGAATTTAAAGGTTCTGAAAGGATTGTATTTGCTGATGTTTTTTTGTATAAAAAACTAGAACCAAACAAAACTTTATACGCCATTCGTTAAAATGAAAATTATCTTCTACGAAAATTGATGATAATTACAGTATGAATAATCAGGTTAACTATTAGATATTGAAAAAGCATACCTCGTTAGAATAAATTCTTTTATTCTTGTCCCAACAAAACTTACAACTACATTATTCACTATATCAGCTATTAAAATCGCCAATAACTGTAGTCAATTTCAGTTTAAGAAGAATTCTCAAGAGAATCTTGTATATAATAATACTTAGATTTTACATACATATTATTTAGTTGTATATTATATAATTATGGCTGGTTTTAAATGAAGTTGTAAAAATAAAAATCCATAGTGGATTACTCTGTATTATTATTTAATCACCACAAAAAAACAATATACAAGAGGATAATCACTATGGACTATTCAAATCATAATATATAATCACGTAAAAACAAACGCCTAAATTTTAATGAGCGCATGAGAATTGAAATACGCCTTCAAGATAGTTGGAATCCTTATAAATATCCAAGGAATTAGGTCCCCCCTATCAATACTCTTTTTAATAAAAATTAAAAGCGGTACTACTACTCAAATCAAACACGGAAAACTACTTAGTGAGTTTGGCCATTTGGAAATCGATACTGTTATAGAAGAAAAGACTAAGACTAACACAGATTGTGTCCCTCTAACAATTGTAGAGTGACAAATACGTCACGCACTCGTGCGAAAAATAACATCAAAAACTAAGGATGCTATTATGAATGAATTAAATAATATACGTAGTTTCTTTGGTGAACGTTTTGATCAAGTTGGATATAATGGTTTTGAGTCTGCTGATTTAGCAAAACTAGAAACTGAAACTTCAACTTTAGTTTACAGCTAACATGCATATTCATCCTTTGAACTTGGTACAAATGAGCCACATAATGGTCTCATTCCAAGATTCATTTCATAGGGTAAACGTATACAGAATTATAATCTAGATGATATAGCTTTTATCGAAGAGTAAATGATTACACTTTCTCGTAAAATTCTACACTATAAGATTCCAGAAGAGCCTATTGAAGAACAACTTAAATATGCAGCATAAGTGATTTGAAAATAAGTGTATATCTATAAATTAGTTCAGCTTGTTATCGCAATTTGCGATTATATAATTATTAACAAGTTTATTATTTTTCTAATTTGATAAAGTCCCTAATTCTTCTTCTAGTATACGGCTAAACTTAGTCATAGTTGATATCATATCTGCAAGCTCTTCTTTTCCCATTCGTTCTGCGATTCTCTTAGTTAATTCCCTGTAGGGCTCTGTTTCATCTCTTAGAACAACTTGCCCTATATCCGTAAGCATTAAATAAGCAATACGATGATCGTTTGTATCCACTTTACGAGTAATGTAACCTTTTTTTTCTAATACAGTAAGCATCCTTGACGTTGCAGGTTTCTTTGTTCCAAAAAAGTCATTTAACTTAGTCGGGGTCAACCTACTCTCCTGATTACCCTCAATCATCTTACCAATAGCACATAACATGGTATACTCACCAAATGTGATGTTTTTAAAGAGTTTAATTTGACAGGTTAACGTACGTAGGCGATTCATAATATATTTTAAATCATTCAGGTCTGATTGCATGATTATATGTTCACTTTCCTTTAATACTATACTTATTGCATATAAATTTACTATAATCCTGCAAATTATTTTTGTCAAGATACTATAAATAAAACAAAAGTGTTCTTCCCACACTCCAGTGAGCAAATCTTTTATAGCACATCTTTTGTTCTAATCAGGACCACCGGCTTATCCGGTGGTTTGCTCTGCCTCTATAAGGGGCTCTTACCTGCTTGCGCCCGGAAGGCCCCTGAAGGATTTGCCAACCGCTCTTACTCCTGCAAGCTCCTTGAGCCTTTCATGATAGCTTTATTTACCAGCCTCCCTTCCAGGGATTACTTTTTGCTTCTTTGTACCGGCTCACCCGTGAACGGGTCAATATACTCATTCAGTATGAGTTGATCGGCTTCTAGGTCATCTTTTAACTGATTTGCAATATATTCTTGAATCTTTTTTGTATTTTTTCCAACAGTATCAACATAATAGCCTCTACACCAAAAGTGTCGATTTCCATACTTATATTTTAAATTCGCATGCTTTTCAAATATCATAAGCGAACTTTTACCTTTCAAATATCCCATTATTTCAGAGACACTATACTTTGGCGGTATTCTTACAAGCATATGCACATGATCTTTGCAACACTCTGCTTCTATTATTTCAATTCCTTTTCTTTTACATAGTGTGCTTAGTATTTGAGCAACATCTGCTTTTATCTTTCCGTATATAATCTGTCTTCTATACTTTGGTGCAAAAACCAAATGATACTTGCATTCCCATTTTGTATGAGCTAAACTATTCATATCCATTTTTGGATACCTCCTTTGTTATATTTGTGGTTGGCGAACCCAAATTTATTATAACATAGGAGGTTTTTTACTTGAAGCTAAAGCTAATTGGGGACACATCGGCATAGCCGGTGGTTTATTTTTATTGTGATACAAAAAAGGTTGTTGCAAAAATTTATATATCTTTGCAACAACCCAATCTTTATTCTTTTACTCCACCAAGCGCTACACCAGCAATGATGTACCTTGATAGAAGGAAATAAACTACCATGATAGGCAACACAGTTAACACTAAACCAATATAAACCATACCAAAATCAGATCTGAATTGTTCACTTCGAAGCTGTTGAACAAACATCGGTAAAGTAACCTTAGTTTGTGAGCTTATAATCATCGTAGGCATAAATAAATTATTCCATGAAGCAATAAACGCGAAAATAGCTTGGGTCGCCATTGCTGGTTTTAGTAATGGAATAATAATTCGATTAAAGGTACTAAATTCTCCAGAGCCATCAATACGTGCAGCATCAATAATATCTAATGGAAGTGATGCTTGCATGTACTGACGCATAAAAAATACTGTTGTTGGCGCCGCTAATGCGGGTATAATCAGTGGAATATATGTATCATTAAGTCGTAGCTTAATCATAAATTGATAAAACCCAATAATAGACACTTGAGAGGGAATCATCATGATTGCAAGAATAAAAGACCATGCGAATCTTCTTAATTTAAACTTATAAGCAAACACTCCATAAGCAGTAAGTGCAGAAAAATAAACGGAGAGAATCGTTGATGGCACTGCAATAGTAGCGCTATTAAGCATACTCTTCCATAATGGTGTACCAACTCCAGCTGCCTTTACTATAAGCTTATCAATATTTCTAAAGAATTCTCTACCTGGTAGTAAACTAATTCCTTGTTGAATCGCAGCACTTGCTCTTGTAGAGTTAATTATCATAATATAGAAAGGAAATAAACTTAATAGACTAAGAAAAATGCAAATAACATTACGAAATATTTTTCCTCGTTTAATTCGTCTTGAATAACTAGCATCATTAACAGACATAGCCGTTTTGCTCATTTATTTCCCTCCTTTACGCTTTTTTTATCTTCTTTTGCTTAGGTTCTTTATCACCCATTGTAAAGAAGAAGATTAAACTAATCATTAATGTTACTGCAAATAAAACGAGAGAAGCTGCCGAGGCTTTGCCTATATCACGGCTATTACCTAAGGCTATTTGCTTTATGTACATTGTAATCGTTTCAGACGCATAATCAGGCAATCCATCGCCCGCGTTATTTACATTAAACACCGCTGGTATATCATACATCTGTAAACCACCAATGGAGGAGGTTACTAAAACAAATAATAAAATTGGTTTTAATAATGGAAGCGTTATTCGGCCAAATATTTGAACACTGCTAGCCCCATCCACTCTTGCTGCTTCATATAAGGTAGGACTAATACCAAGAATACCCGCTATTAATAAGATCATCGTATTTCCATACCACATCCAAAAGTTAATAAAACTAATGATTATCCTAGTCCACCATTTGTTTTGCATAAAATAATCCGTTGCATCACGCCCTACATCAATCAACCCTAGAGAACGGAAAATTTGTGTAATCGGTCCTTGTATACTAAATAAAGTATAGAATAGCACTGCGATTGATGCAGCTGTTATGATATTAGGCATATAAATCATAATCTTATAAGCACCGTGAGCTTTTATCTTAATTCTAGTATCTGTAAACCATGCTGCTAATAGTAAAGATAACAATATTTGAGGAATAAAATTAATTAGCCACATAATAATCGTGTTTCCTAATGTATCAAAAGTCATTGTATCAAAAAGCTTTGCCCCTTCGTTCACTACTCCTTTTAAATTAGTATCATAAAGTACACGTTTGAAATTCGTAAGTCCATTGAAGGTCGGTCCTACTGCTTTTAATCCTCTATAATAAAGCTCTTGAGTACTTAACCAAAAGGTATAAATTAATGGCCAGAATGAGAAAAGAAAGTATACAATAAAAAATGGTGCTATAAAATAATATCCGTAGCGACCATATTCTACCGTTTTATGTTTTTTCTTATTTTGTTTCGCCATATTTGCACCAACTCCTTTTAAAATATTGGACAATCTAATGCATGCTACTATATTGAATTATTGATATAATTACATGTTACTCATTGAACACTTTATAAAACCCAAATCCACCAAAGAACCTCTAGGCTCTATAAAATGTTCAGAATGTGGATTTGTTCAAATTTATTTATAGGGGGAATGCTGCAAACTCATATTTCATTTGCAACATACCCCTTATAACTATTCGATTATTTTATTTATAAGTTATTTTGACAAATAAGGATAAGCATCAATAACATTTTTCTTAAATTCTTCTAACGCTTCATCTTTAGTTTTATTACCATTTACAAATTCGGTCACCTGATCGTCAAATTTCTGAGTGATATAGAAATCCTCCGCGCTCATTGCTGGTAATTCAATAGCGTCTGCTAACGGTGAGAAATACTCTAAGAAATTTTGTCCAGCAAGAAAATCAAAGTTACCTTCACCAGCTGCTATTAATTCAGCAATTGCTTGCTTATTGTTTACATAATCAAGAGTCTCTACACACATTTCTTTCATCATCTTTGTATCAACGGTAGCTGCTCTCATGATTTTAGCTGCTAAGTCAGTATCCGAGCAACCTTTAGAAGCTGCTAACCAAGTACCACCCCAATAATATTCTTGAGGACCTGCAGTCATAGCCCAATCACCATATGTACCTTCACCAGGAACTGTTCCGCCACTATTCGCCTTTAAAGTCCAATGTAAGAACCAGGTACATCCCATATAAGCAAATGTATTATCGTTTGTTACATTTGCGGCCCAATCTGTAGACCATTGTGAAGTATTGTTAGTTAAGTTATTGTCATATAATGCTTTTGCATAATCCATATAAGAAAGCATTGTATCTTCTACAACAATCGTATCGTTCTCATCATACCATGCATTATGTCTAGATGCTTGATATACACGCTTAACATCATCTACACCAGAGAATAATTTTGTTGCTCCACCAGATTTTTCAAGAATATCCTTACCTGATTGTAACATTGTATCCCAATCACTAAAGTATTTCTGAACTTCTGCTGGATCATCAGTTCCTAAATATTTCTTAGCCAAACTTCTACGATACATCATAGCACCTGGTGTAGCCTGCCATGACAACGCTTTTACCTTGCCATCTGCAGTAGCTGCTTGAACTGTATATGGATACATATTCGCCATATCCGCTTCTGTGAATCCAAGAGTTGCTACGTCTAAGGTATCCTCAGAATTTGTATACTTCAAAAGATAATCTGCTTCAACTGCAAATAAATCTGGATATTGTGGGTTTGTTGGATCAGCTAAAATTGGATCGATTTTTTGTTGATAGAAATTACTTCCACCAGTATCAACATATACTATTCTTGCTGCATCTTCTGGATAATATTTTTCGAAGAATTTAAGAATGTTGTTTTTAACATCTCCATTCCAGCAATATACATAAAACGCGTCATCACGACTAATATCACCCGTTACAACGCTGTCTGGAAGTTCAGGTGTTGGTTCAGCTGTTTCAGTAGGTTCTGTTGTAGGTTCAGTTGTTGGTTCTGCTGTTTCTTTTGTAGGCTCTGCTCCTTTTGTAGCTTCGGTTGTAGGACTTTCATTTTTAGATGTTTCATTTGACTTATCTTTACAAGCAACAAGTGAAACCATCATCACTAACACTAATAAAAGTGCCATTACTTTTTTGGAAATTTTCATTTTTTCTCCTCCTTATAAATTTTTTTGCTACTGGTTTTCTGCCTAATTAAAACACTATCTACTCTTGTTCTAATTTCTTCACAGAACCACCTTTTGCAAGCTGTACCTTTAGGTATATATTCTCTAATGAGGTAGCCATTGGCCTCTCAATTAGATTTATAAGCTGCTTTGCAGCTTCAGCTCCAATCTTATCGGTATCCTGTATAATTGTCGTAAGCTTTGGTTCTAACGCTTGCGAGACAGAGATACCATCATATCCAGCTACTGAAATGTCTTCTGGAATATGCAATCCGTTCCTTCGTATAGTGTTCATTACGCCAAGTGCTGCATAATCATCCGATGCTATAATACAGGTTGGCGGTTCTGGTAAGTCAAGTAAGGCTTGCGTTACCTTCTCCGCTTCTTCTGAGCTACGATAAACCCCTTCAACTACATACTCGTTTGGAATCACAATATTGTATTCACGAAGTACATTATAAAAACTGACCAAACGATTATGTGTTACCGAAGACTTATTCCCATGAATATAAGCTATTTTTCTATGCCCCTGTTCTACTATGTACTTAGTTAGTTGCCTCATCCCTTCAATATTGTCGGACAGAATGGATATTGCATCATTAAAGGTATGATCGACTATAACAACTGGTAAATTACTATTAATAATCTCATGAACCTCAGGGTCACTAAACTCCGCACATATAATACATACTCCATCGAAATTACGATATCTACAATGTTCTAGATAAGTCATCTTGCGATTTCCGATATTATGTTCAATAAACGTAATATCATAACCTCGATTGGCTGCATACTCTCTAAGAGATGCTAAAATATGTGCAAAATATTCATTTCTTAAGCCATGACCTGATAATGTAGAAAATAAAACTCCAATATTATAGGTCTTTTTAAGTTTCAACGCTCTTGCATTAGAATCAGGATAATATCCCATCTCACTTGCCGTCTTTAGTATGATCTGCTTTGTAGCCGCTCCGATATCTTGATAACCATTCAGTGCTTTACTAACTGTTGATACCGATACGCCGCACTTTAATGAAATATCTCTTATCGTCGCCATTCTCACACCACCATAATTTTTACTACAACGTTTTCGTAATTTCATTATAGAGCAGATTAAACAATAAATCAAGTGATATTTTACTTTTTTTATTAATTATTATAATTTTATTCTATATATTGCCATTTAATGTTATTTATATATGCTTTTAATACATATTATTAGTATTCAAAATATGTATTTTTTTATTTCAAATATTATTTTCGCTATGTTTTTCGTTATTAATCCCTTTTTACTAATTATTTTTACGAAAACTTATATCAAAGCAACTCATGTTCTTTAATATCAATAATTTATGAAATGCCAAGAACCCTATTAAATGATGGAATTCTTTCAACAATTATAATTTTTCATAAAATTAATACTTTACATTTTTATCGGTTTCGTTATGTTTCGTAAATCATGTAGCATTCCCATAAAAGTTTTAAAGAATAGATCAAAGCATTTATGCTTTAATTAACTATAACTAGAAAAAGACCGCTATATGAGCCAAACAAAACTCATATAACAGTCTTTCTAATTACATTATATTCAAATTATACTTCAACTAGCTAACGTAGTTATCAAAATATCCCTGTACTAAGATAATAGGTGTACCCTTATCACCAGAACCACTTGTTAAATCACATAAAGAACCAATTAAGTCAGTAAGTCTTCTTGGTGTAGTACCTTGGGATGCCATGTTTCCAACTAAGTTTTCTTTCTTTTCTTTAATACTCTTAGAAATAGCTTCTTTTAAAGCTTCTCCAGATAAATCTTTAAAATCATTATCTGCTAAGTACTTTAATTTTAATTCATTTGGTGTTCCTTCAAGACCAGCAGTATATGCAGGTGATACACATGGATCAGCAAGCTCCCATATCTTACCCTGTGGATCTTTAAAAGCTCCATCGCCATATACCATTACTTCTACATATTTACCAGTTTTCTCAAGAATTTGTTTTTGAACATCTTCAACGAAGTCAAAACATTCTCTTGGGAATAGTTTAACGCTGTCTTCCGTAGACTTATTAGATCCTAAAAGACCATATTTTTCATTATAACCATTTCCATTGATGGAAGAAGTAAGAATGTCATCGAGACCACATACGCGGTTTGCACCGTTTTCTTTTAAGATACGTTTTGTACGTGCTCTTGTATGGATATCACAAGTTAATACATCCTTTGTATAATCTAAAATAACTTTTGGATTATTAGCAAAGATAATTTCTACTTCTGCGCCACATTCTTTGATTAAGTCACCATAATATTGTACGTAATCAACGCCAGTAAATGGATGTTTATTTTCACCGAATAATTCTCTATATTTTTCTAAAGTTAACACATCACTATAAGGATTTACTCCAGCGTTATCTAATTTATCTAGAGAAACAAGTTCATTTCCAACTTCATCACTTGGGTAGCTAAGCATAAGAACAACTTTCTTTGCTCCTTTTGCGATTCCTTTTAAACAAATTGAGAAACGGTTTCTAGATAGAATTGGGAAAATAACACCAATGGTTTCTCCACCTAATTTTTCTTTTACGTCTGTAGCAATATCATCAACAGTAGCATAGTTTCCTTGTGATCTTGCAACAATAGACTCTGTTGCAGCAATGATATCACGATCACGTAATTCAACGCCTTCTTCTCTTGCAGCTAAAACGCTTTCTACTACGATATTAGCTAAATTATCCCCTTCTCTAATGATTGGGCAACGAATACCCATTGATACTGTACCTATTCTTCTTTCCATGTTAAACCTAAGTCCTCTCTTATTTCTTTGGTTAAAATTAACGGTTGCCACTATAATTATATCCATCAATCAATCGACACTTTGTCTGATAAAGCTCATTGGATAAATCCACATATACATCATGAGGGTTAATTAAACGTCTTGTTTCATCCCATAATGTATCTAATTCTTTCTGACAATATTCTCTGATTTCCATAACACTTGGTGACTCATACACACATTTTCCATCTACAAACACTGGTACTAGGATTTCTCTTAAAGTATAAGTATTTGGCTTTAAATATGTTTTTTTCCAAGTAGCCATTGGATCAAAGAGCAATAATGGATTGCCTTCATCAAATTTCTCATCTGCAAAGGCAATCAAGTCAGCACGAATCTTTCCACTTTCTTTATCATAAACACGATAAACCGTCTTATTACCTGGATTGGTAATTTTCCATTGATTCTCACTTAATTTAATCTTCGGAATAAATTCTCCATCTTTTTTAATTGCTGCTAATTTATAAACACCACCAAAAGCTGGACAATCCTTAGAAGTAATTAAGTTGGTACCAACTCCCCAGGAATTAATCTTTGCTCCTTGTGTTTTTAAGGAGTCAATAAGATATTCATCCAAATCACTGGAAGCGCAAATTAATGCATCGGTAAAACCTGCCTCATCTAGCATCTTACGAGCTTTTTTAGATAAATAAGATAAGTCTCCACTATCTAGTCGGATTCCATAACTTTTAGGCATTTTACCAGCATCTCTTAGCTCTTCAAACACTTTAATTGCATTCGGGACACCAGAACGTAAAGTATCATAGGTATCCACTAACAAAGTCGCGTTGTTTGGATAAAGAGAGGCATACGTACGAAATGCTGTAAGTTCATCTTCAAAACTCATAATCCAGCTATGTGCATGGGTTCCAAGTGCTGGAACGTCAAACATTTTCGCTGCTAGCACATTACTTGTTCCAACGCATCCACCAATTACAGCAGCTCTGGCACCATAAGTGCCAGCATCCGGTCCCTGTGCTCTTCTAAGTCCAAATTCCATGACGCCTTCACCATGAGCTGCAAAGCAAACTCTTGATGCTTTCGTAGCGATTAAACTTTGATGATTGATAATATTTAAGATAGCTGTCTCAATAAATTGCGCTTCCATAATAGGAGCCACAACTTTAATAAGCGGTTCCATTGGAAACACTACCGTTCCTTCTGGAACTGCATAGATACTTCCTGTAAAATGAAACCCTGCTAAGTAATCAAGAAAATCTTCATCAAACATACCAAGTTCTCTTAAATACTCAATGTCTTCATATGAGAAATTCAACTCTTTAATATAAGAAATGACTTGTTCAAGACCACAGCAAATCGCATAACCACTACCAGATGGATTATTTCTATAAAACATATCAAATACTACAATATCGTTTATTTTATTTTTAAAATACCCCTGCATCATTGTTATTTCATAAAAATCAGCCAGAAGGGTTAAATTACGTTTGTCCATAATTCACTCCTATGATACCTTTTTTGGCATCTCTAAAAATGTGAGATAATTAATTTCTTCACACCTATGCTCAATACAATCTAGTATGCTTTACCCCAGTATACTAAACTCTTTGCTTTTTTACCACAGCATACGCAAGTATCAGAAATATGTTCCTGGGCAAATGGCATACAACGTGAAGTTGCTCCTGTTTTTTCTTTGATTTCATCTTCACAAGCTCGATCACCACACCACATTGCTTTCACAAATCCTGGTTTATTTTCAACAGTATCAGCAAATTCATCCATTGTTTTAGCTTCATAGGTATGAGCATCACGATGCGCTCTTGCTCTTTCTAAAAGCTCAACTTGCATTTTATCTAGGATTTCTTTTACTTTAACGTCAATTTCATCTAAAGAAACAACTGTCTTTTCTCTTGTATCTCTTCTTACGATAACTGCTTGATTTGCTTCGATATCCTTTGGTCCTAATTCTACACGAACTGGAATTCCTCTCATCTCTTGTTCAGAGAACTTCCAACCAGGACTCTTATCAGAATCATCCACCTTAACTCTAAAGGCACCAAGCTTTTCTTTTAATTCAGCTGCTTTTTCAAGCACGCCTTCCTTCTTTTGCATAATAGGCACAATCATAACCTGAGTAGGTGCAATTCTTGGAGGTAATACTAAACCACTGTTATCACCATGAACCATGATAATAGCTCCGATTAAACGTGTTGTCATACCCCAGGAAGTCTGATGTACATATTGAAGTTTATTTTCTTTATCTGTATATTTGATATCAAATGCTTTTGCAAAACCGTCACCAAAGTTATGGCTAGTACCGGATTGTAATGCTTTACCATCATGCATTAAGGCTTCAATTGTATAAGTAGCCTCTGCTCCTGCAAATTTTTCTTTGTCTGTTTTTCTTCCGCGAACCATAGGAATTGCTAATACTTGTTCACAAAAATCCGCATATAGATTAAGCATTTGAATTGTTCTCTCTTCTGCTTCCTCTGCAGTTGCATGAGCTGTATGACCTTCTTGCCATAAGAATTCTAATGTACGTAAGAATGGTCTTGTTGTCTTTTCCCAACGTACAACGGAACACCATTGATTATAAAGCTTTGGTAAATCACGGTAGGATTCAATTGTTTTTGAATAGAAATCACAGAATAAAGTTTCTGAAGTTGGACGTACACATAATCTTTCTGGTAATTCTTCACCACCACCATGTGTTACCCAAGCAACTTCTGGCGCAAAACCTTCCACATGATCTTTTTCTTTATTCAATAAACTTTCAGGAATAAACATTGGCATATACACATTCTCAACGCCAGTTTCTTTAAATCTAGCATCTAGTTCCTTTTGAATGTTTTCCCAAATTGCATATCCAGCAGGTCTAAAAATTGTACAACCTCTAACTCCTGAATAATCAACTAATTCTGCTTTTCTTACAACATCTGTATACCACTTAGCAAAATCTTCTTCCATAGACGTAATGGACTCAACTAATTTTTTATCGCTTCCCATACTAATCTCCTTTACTTATAGTTTGTTAAACTTGGGACCATTTACTCTCTTTTATACATAAAAATTTACGTTTAGACAATAAAAAAAGTCCCTTAAGAAAGGGACCGAAAAAATCGGCGGTACCACCCTAATTAATTGTACTCATAATAGACTTAAAAATCATTCGCGCTATTACTACTACAATTCTCTTTCTACCGTTAACGCCGGCTTACGCTATACTTTCATACAGAGCTCAAAGGCAGGTTCTATAACACTTCATAAGAATTTCACACCATCGATTCTCTCTCTGAAATGAAGGCTGTTATATACTATCCCTTTTCAACGCATTATTTGTAAATGATTCTATTCCACTCGCCGTTTTTTGTCAAGTAGATTATATATCAAGTGTAGGTCTTAATCACGGTTCGAATAATGATAAGACCAAATGGACCTAAGAAAAAACCTGCAAATCCAAACAACTGAACACCAATATACATTGCCATCATACTATAGATTGGTTTTATCCCAAGTTTGTTTCCTAGAAGTTTTGGCTCTACAATCTCTCTAACAAACTGACAAACTAAATATGCACTCATTAATATTGCTGCATCAAAATAATTTTTCTGAAATAAAAGTACGATACTCCAAGGTACTAAGATCAATCCACTTCCTAAGATAGGAAATGCATCAAATACTCCAACTGCAATTCCAATTAAAATTGCATATGGATTTTTAATTATAAATAGGGCCACTACACATATTACTGCGATGATTGCCATAATAATCACTTGGGTTTTAAGATAAGCCGTACCTGTTGAGGATAGCTTTTTGGTAATCTTATGAATCTGAGAATAAAATGGCGATTTACGAAATCCTTCTTTATAGCTCTCCATATCTTTTATAAATAATAAGATAGATACGATTACAATTATAATCAATGTGAAAAACTCAAAGGCTCCAATGGCTACTTTTAATGTCTGCATTGTCATTTTAGGTAATAAGGTATTTTGTACCATATTTAATAAGGAATCCATACTATTATCAAAAAAACCTCTCATTGTACCACTTGTAAGCCCTAATAATTTATCTCCACCTACGCAAATATACTCTACCTGATTCGAGATATACGCTTCATATACGGGCATATTTTTAAGAAAAAGGACCAGTTGATTAATAAACATACGACCGATATAAAATATGCCAGTTCCGAGCATAATAAGCAATAGAAGCAAACTTATACTCCCACCAATTGCAACAGGAACCTTTAACCGCCTGTGTAAATAACTTACGATCGGTCTTAGTATCCACGCTACAAAATACGCGAATATAAATGGGACAAATAATGGCAAAAGGTATTTAAACCCGAAATATACTGCCACAATTGTCCCAATGGTGATTATTAATTTTTTATTCTTTTTTGTTAAAAATTCTTTCGTTTCCAAACAATCACCTCGCATCAATTATTAAATGGTTAATAAACTGATACTATTGTTTGTAAATGAAATTGTTATATGCTGTATTAATCAATGCAACTTATACCATACGAGCAAAGCATATTAAATACTAAAGATTTTTTATATAGTAAATTTAGTTAATTGTAACACTCACAAAAGGAATTCCTTCCTTTGCCGCCTCTTCCACAATTTCCATTCCTTTTATGACTTTATATTCATTATCTTCCAAGGTTACGATTACTTGTCCATCCAAATAATACTTGTCTTTGTTTATCGTATTATTTACGACATCCATACCAAGACGTTTTGGAGACATTAAAATCTTTGTACTATTATTTGAATCCTTACTTGCACTGGCTTCTTTTATAATAATATCCGCTAAAATTTCAGGTGTACAATATGTGCTATCCAATACTAAATTATAATTTGTAAAATTAAAATAATCCAAATTATATATATCTTTATAACGAACCTTTTCTGTTTCCGCTCTTAATTTCAATTGATTTTTTGCATCTTCAACTGAAGTATATTTTTCAACATTTCCACGATTATCACCGTATACACGCTCTGCTGCAACCATTAAACTTACGGATAAAAAAACTTTAAACGATGGATTTACAAAGTTCCAAGCAAGTCTTGAGTCAAATACAATCGGTTTTTCTGGATTCTCTTTTGAAATTTTCACGGTTGTTTCATCGATCATCGTATCGTATTTACGATCTTTACACATAAGTTGGTTCATCTCTAATACGCTAATCCCCAATTCTTCTGCAAGCTTTCTTTGAACCTTTCCTGTTGAGTAAATTTCATATTGGTACTCCGATTCAAGTATCTTACAAATTGTTGATTTCCCACTACCAAGATTCCCGGTTAATGTGATGTGCATAACTATTTCCTCCTAAATAATATCCATTCTTCCAATTAACAACCATAGTTTCCTACATTAAAAATACCTTGACCTATTATAGTCTGTTTACTTATATTCGGCTATTATAGCACGAAAGTATGCGTATGGAAAGCACTAGTTAAAGGAAGATATATGTAAAAGCTTTATTTTATCTTATCTTTCCTTGATTTAGGTTGATAAGCTCTGCCTCTAGTATCTCCACTTCCGTTCTCTCATGTGTAACTATAATAACAGTTTTTCCTTTTAATTTTTCTTTTATATAAGAAATCACCTTTATTTTTAGTTCTTCATCGAATCCTTTCAGCGGTTCATCCATAATATAAATATCTGCTTCTTTTAAGCATGCACGTAAAATAGCAACTCTTCGCTTCATACCTCCACTTAACTGTGCCACTGGCTTATTTTGATAGTCCATTAATTCTACTTTTTTAAATTCTTTCGGGATATCAACAGAGCTTTTTTGATTACCTAAAACCATTTCAATATTTGTTATTGCATCAAACTCTTCACAAAGGCGATCCTCCTGAAATACAGTCGCTATTTGTTTTCCTCTAACACCATCAATGGTACCTGCATCTGGCTTTACTAATCCCATTAGTATATGAAGTAATGTTGTTTTTCCATCGCCAGATGGTCCCATGATACAAGTGAATTTATTTTCACTGAATTCTAAATTTATATCATCTAAAACCTTTTTACCATGATACGTTTTCGATATGTGATTTAAAGTAATAGCCATATTAAATCGAAGCTCCTGTCATTAATTTTCCTATCCTTCTTATGATTGCCATAACAAACCTTTCAAATACAAGACTGATTAAAACAATAACAAATGTCCATGCAAATAACTCTTTTGTCATTAGGTAAAGTTTCGCTTCATAAAGCTGTTCCCCGATTGAGTTCCTTGGTAAACCAATAACCTCAGCCGCCACACCAGCTTTCCAACATAGTCCAAGGCTAGCAGAAGATGCGGATATAAAATAGGGCATTACAGCAGGTATATAAATATATCGTACTTTTCTAATAAAGCTCATATTAAACACCTTAGCCATTTCAAGTAGTTTAACATCTGTTTGTTGTATTCCATGTAAAACATTTAAATATATTATTGGTAAAACCATTAAAAATGAAATAATAATTGATAAATTTTGAGAACGTACCCAAAGTAGTGTTAAAATTACAAAAGATGCCACCGGTATTGATTTCATGAGACGTATCATGATTGATATCATCTCTTTGATAAAAGAATTCATACTGGAGAATAGGGCAAGTAAAATTCCAAAAACAACAGCCAGCAAAAATCCTACCGATATCTTAACCAACGAATGGAAAATCGAAAAATAAAACACTTTCGAATGTAATAGGGTATACAACGCCTTTAGAACATTCAATGGAGAAGCTAATAAAATCTCATTATCAAGATACATACTAAATCCCTGCCAGATTAAAATCCACAAAAGGATTGCTAATATGCGATTCTTATACTTTTTTAGAGTACTCATAAAACTCTCCTCTCTTATTCTCTTTCATTTTAGCTAGATTCAAAGAAAATAACAAGAGGTAGATAGACAAAGGCAATAAGAGCTGTTCTAACCATCAGCTCTTATTGCCCCAGTCTTTTATGTATTGCTACTAGAATAATATCTCTTCGTATATATTGAATTCGTATATATTGAATTCGTATATATTGAATCATACTTCTTGCTCATTGGCTCTAACTTAAAATTGCCGCTTTCATCTCACTAACATACGATTTTACAGGTTCAATACTATCCTTTCCATACTTCTCAATTAAAGATACAATTGCACTTCCCACAATTACTCCATCCGATATGCTTGCCATTTCTTTTGCTTGCTCTGTTGTTGAAATTCCAAAACCAATGGCACAAGGCAAACTTGTAACTGATTTCGCATTTTTAATAATGGCTGAGAGATCTGTTTTGATATCAGATCGTACACCAGTGACACCAAGGGAAGAAACACAATAAATAAAGCCTTTTGCCTCTTTTGCAATCATCGCAATTCGCTCGTTTGACGTTGGCGCAATAAGTGAAATCAAATGAACATCATATGTATTACAGTCAGATTCTAATTCTTCTTTTTCCTCATAAGGTAGATCTGGAACAATAACTCCATCAATACCACACTCGCTACAACGCTTTAAAAATCGCTCTTTTCCATAAGTGTATATCGGATTAATATATGTCAAAAATACAAGTGGCACTTTTACTTTATCTCTTACCCGAGCCACCATATCAAATAAGGCATCTGTTGTACATCCAGCCTTTAAAGCTCTCTCATTGGCTGCTTGAATGACAACACCTTCTGCAATCGGGTCCGAAAAAGGGACCCCAATCTCGATTAAATCTGCCCCTGCCTCTTCCATGGATACAATTAACTTCTCAGTCGTCTCTAAATCCGGATCGCCACCCGTTACAAATGCAATAAATGCTTTTCCATGGTCAAATGCTCC